>NZ_JAXCWU010000003.1:0-281153 GCF_034044895.1 Sphingomonas sp. CFBP8993
ACCCCCTCCCCGCGAGCGGGGAGGATTTGAGAAGACATCATGACCCAGACCGCCTCCTCCACCAATTTCGTCAATGTCGGCGAGCGGACCAACGTCACCGGCTCGGCGGCGTTCAAGAAGCTGATCCTAGCCGGCGACTATGCCCGCGCGGTGGAGGTGGCGCGCAGCCAGGTCGAGAATGGCGCGCAGGTGGTCGACGTCAACATGGACGAAGGGCTGCTCGACGCCGAATTCGCCATGACCACCTTCCTCAAGCTGATCGCCGCCGAGCCCGATATCGCGCGTGTGCCGATCATGATCGACAGTTCCAAATGGAGCGTGATCGAGGCGGGGCTGAAATGCGTGTCGGGCAAGCCGATCGTCAATTCGATCAGCATGAAGGAAGGCGAGGAATCCTTCCTCCATTACGCCCGCCGCTGCATGGCGTATGGCGCGGCGGTGGTCGTCATGGCGTTCGACGAGGTCGGGCAGGCCGACACCAAGGACCGCAAGGTCGAGATTTGCGCCCGCGCCTATGACCTGCTGATGGGCATCGGCTTCCCGCCCGAGGATATCATCTTCGACCCCAATGTCTTCGCGGTCGCGACCGGCATCGAAGAGCATAACAATTACGGCGTCGACTTCATCGAGGCCTGTCGCGAGATCAAGGCGCGTTGCCCCCACGTCCATATCTCGGGCGGCCTGTCGAACCTGTCGTTCAGCTTCCGCGGCAACGAGCCGGTGCGCCGCGCGATGCACTCGGTGTTCCTGTACCACGCCATTCCGGCGGGCATGGACATGGCGATCGTCAATGCGGGCCAGCTCGACGTGTACGACACGATCGACCCCGAACTGCGCCAGGCGTGCGAGGATGTGGTGCTCAACCGTGACCCGGACGCGGGCGAGCGGCTGGTGGCGCTGGCCGAGCGTTATCGCGGCACCGATGCGGTCGCCGAGAAGCAGGCCGCCGAGTGGCGCAGCCTGCCCGTGACCAAGCGGCTGGAATATGCGCTGGTCAAGGGCATCGACGCGCATGTCGTCGACGATACCGAGGAATGCCGCCAGCAATTCGCGCGGCCGATCGAGGTGATCGAAGGGCCGCTGATGGACGGCATGAACGTCGTCGGCGACCTGTTCGGATCGGGCAAGATGTTCCTGCCCCAAGTGGTGAAGTCCGCCCGCGTCATGAAGAAGGCGGTCGCGCACCTGCTGCCCTTCATCGAGGCGGCCAAGGAACCGGGCGCCAAGGGCAAGGGCAAGATCGTACTCGCGACCGTGAAGGGCGATGTCCACGATATCGGCAAGAACATCGTCGGCGTCGTGCTCCAGTGCAACGGCTTCGACGTGGTCGATCTGGGCGTGATGGTCCCCTGGTCGAAGATCATCGCGGCGGCGAACGAGAATGACGCCGACATGATCGGTCTGTCGGGCCTGATCACCCCCAGCCTCGACGAGATGGTGACGGTGGGCGAGGAGATGCAGCGGGCGGGCATGACCATGCCGCTGCTGATCGGTGGCGCGACGACGTCCAAGGTCCACACCGCGCTGCGTATCGCACCCGCTTATACGGGACCGGTGGTGCACGTCCTCGACGCAAGCCGCGCGGTCGGCGTCGCGACGACGCTCGTGTCCGATACCCAGCGCGACCCGTATGTCGCGCAGGTCGCCGCCGATTACGAAGCCGTCCGCAAGGCCCGCGAGGGCAAGGGTGCCAATGCGCTCCTGCCGCTGGAGGACGCGCGCGCGCGTGGCTTCGTCGCGGACATGGCGCTGAAGGCCGGTGACCCCCGCCAGCCGGGTGTCCATGTCTATCAGGACTGGGACCTGTCCGACCTGCGCGACTACATTGACTGGACGCCCTTCTTCCGCGCCTGGGAACTGGCAGGCAATTTCCCCGCCATCCTGACCGACGAAGTGGTCGGCGAGAGCGCCAGCGGGCTCTATGCCGATGCGCAAGCCATGCTCGACACGATCATCGCCGAAAAGTGGCTGACCGCGCGCGGCGTCGCCGCGCTCTGGCCGTGCCGCCGCGATGGCGACGACGTGATCCTGACGGCTGGGGCCGAGGAAACCCGCATCCCCTTCCTCCGCCAGCAGATCGCCAAGCGCGAAGGCCGCGCCAATATGTGCCTGGCCGATTTCATCGACCCTGCGGGCGACTGGATCGGTGGCTTCGCGGTCGGCATCCACGGCATCGACGCGCATATCGAACGGTTCCGTGCAGGCCATGACGATTATAACGACATCCTGCTGAAGGCGCTGGCCGACCGTCTGGCTGAGGCCTTTGCCGAGCGGCTGCACGCGCATGTCCGCACCGACCTGTGGGGCTATGCGGCGGGCGAGCAGCTGACCAACGAGGCGCTGATCCGCGAGCAATATCGCGGCATCCGCCCCGCGCCCGGCTACCCGGCCTGCCCCGAGCACAGCATCAAGCGCACCCTGTTCGACCTGCTGGGCGCCGAGGACGCGGTCGGGCTGGAACTGACTGAGAGCTTTGCGATGCTGCCGACGGCAGCGGTCAGCGGCTTTTACTTCGGTCACGGACAGGCCGAGTATTTCGGCGTCGCGCGAATCGGCGAGGATCAGGTGGTCGATTATGCCGCCCGGCGGGGCGTCGACATGGCGCAGGCTACGCGTTGGCTACGGCCCAATCTCGATTAACCATCCGGCCTATATCGGGCAAGATGTTGATCCGGATATAGAATGGCGTTTCGCAAACGATATTGGGAATCAGTCTTAAAAAGAGGGTTAACGGTTCTGCCCTATCTTTCTGGGCCGTTTGAACAATGGTAATTCCGACGCCATCAGATGGGATGCGTTCACTGGGGCGTTGGAGCTTGGTGTTCTGCCTATTGAGGAGGGCAGTTCAAATTGCCGGAGGGGTATCACGACGTCGAGATTAGCAATCTCGCGTTGATCGATGCATGCTGGGGCGCATCCGTCGCCGATCAGGTGGTCGACCATATTCAGATGCGGCTGCATCATGCCGGGCTGCGCGTTACGCAAGGGGCCGGGCGGGGCCGCTTTCGGCTCGTCTGCAACATGCGCAGGCCGGGTGTCGTCGATCATCAGAGCCTGGCGGAACTGCCCTATCGCTTGTCCGCCGAGCCGATTTCGATCGAGATCGCCGCCAACCAACAGGCCGCGGCGGTGCATGCCGTGGTTTCGTGGGAAGGCGACAATCTGCCGCGCTATCGCGCGCCGCGCGACATCCAGATCGATCATCAGGAACGCTGGTTCGCGATCTACAAGAGCGATATGCAAATCGTCGCCTATCTCTTCCGCTGTATGCGCGAGGGGCGGCTGACACCGCATTGGCAGGCGGTCTGCGACTATCGTCAGCCGGAACAGGTCCTTTATCACGAGGGGCTGATGCGGTTCAGCGACGCGAGCGAGGCGCTGGCGCCCGACGTCGTGTTTCCGGCGCTGGAGCGAACCGGCCTCGCATCGACGTTCGACTGGCTGATGGTGGCGCATGTCATCAGTGAACTGGAATTTGATCCGAAGGCGACGCTGGGCGTGAATATCTCGGCGACCTCCGCGCATCTCCATGGCTGGTGGGGGAGTGTGCTGGACGATCTTACACGGCGCCCGGCGATCGCCGGGCGGCTGGTCGTGGAGATCACCGAGACCGAGCCGCTGACCCATATCGACGACACCGCAGCATTTGCGCGACGCCTGCGGGCCTGCGGCGCGGCGTTGGCACTCGACGACTTCGGATCGGGCTATACGTCGATCCGGAACCTCATGCAGTTGATGCCGGCCTTTGTGAAAACGGACGGTTCGTTCGTGAACAAGGTAAGCAGCGAGCACCTGCCCTGCTATGCGCTGCCGCACCTCATCGGCCTGATCAAGGCGTTGGGGGGCACCGTGATTGTCGAGGGGGTGGAGACCCCCGGCATGGCGGACCTGGCCTATGTCAGCGGCGGGGTTTGGCAGCAGGGTTATTACCATGGGCGTCCGGGCCTGGTGCGCAGGGGTACCAGTTGTGCGTTGCCCCGCGCGCACTTCCACGAAAAAGAAGAACCTATCCGAAAATGGATGAATTAATCTCCATCAGCTAATCTCTAAATATTGTACAAGTTATTGGTGAATATCGGCTTTTCAGGAACAGGGGATGCGGCCGCCGCGTTGGGGCGTCCCATGTTAGAAACTGCCAGCAGATTATTTCCTGCCCACGATCCCAGTGAGCCGGAATCCGCCGCGATGCTTCGCGATCATATTGCCGAGGCCGATTTTCCTTGTGTCGGTGCCAAGGCCGCTATGGCGCGCGGGACGCTCGAAATCCTGGGCGCGCGTAACATCGCCAGCGCCTGGGACGACCTGCGCATCCATGACTCGCTGCGCCGCTTCGCCCAGCGTTACCGGGCCGAGCCGCAACTCTTTCGCAGTCTGGCGGTCGTATTCGGCGGGCCGGACACGCTGGACGAATCCGCGTTCGAACGTGCCGTCTGGGCGCGTATCCAGTCGCTGTCCGACAAGGATGTGTGGCTGGGGCAGGATTGGGACAGCCGGGTCAGCATGGACCCGGACGATCCGCATTTTTCGCTGTCCTTTGGCGGCGAGGCGTTCTTCGTCGTCGGGCTCCATCCCAATGCCAGCCGACCCGCGCGCCGCTTTCCGCGCCCGGCGATGATCTTCAACCTGCACGACCAGTTCGAGATCCTGCGCGCGCAGGGCAAGTATGAGACGATGCGCGAGAAGATCCTGACCCGCGACGAAGCCCTGGCCGGTTCGCGCAACCCGATGCTGGCCCGCCATGGCGAGATGAGCGAAGCCCGGCAGTATAGCGGTCGGGTGGTCGAGGATGGCTGGCGCTGTCCCTTCCATTATGCGGGCGCGGGCAGCGAGGCCAAGCCATGAGCGGGGAAACGATCGAGATCCCGCCCCGCAGCGGCGATGCGTTCCGCATGGCCAAGGGCGACAGCCTGACCGTGATCGACCCGCGCGGGCGGCAGGTGGCCGATCTGCTGGCATTCAACGCCGATGATCCGGACGAGGTGATATCTTCGGGCCGCACGCTAGATTATGCCGAGACGATCCGGCTGACCAAGGGGCACAAGCTCTATTCCAACCGCTCGCGGGTGATGCTGGATATCGTCGAGGATACGGTCGGGATGCACGACTTCCTGCTGACGCCCTGTTCGGTCGACACGTTCGACCATTTCTATCCCGATTTGCCGCGCCACCGGGGGTGCTTCGGCAACCTCGCGGCGGCGCTGGAGCCTTATGGGGTGACGCCGGACCGAATTCCGGTGGCGTTCAACTGCTTCATGAATGTGCCGGTCGACGCAAAGACCGGCAAGCTGGAGGTACTGCCGCCGCTCAGCGGGCCGGGGGACCATATCCGCTTCGTGGCGCGGATGGACCTGGTGATCGGGCTGACCGCCTGTTCCGCGCCCGCGTCCAATGGGGGCAGCTTCAAGCCGATCGAGTATCGGGTGGAGCGACCCTCGGACATTCCTCCCCTGTAAGGGGAGGTGGCAGCCCGAAGGGCTGACGGAGGGGTGTCATGGCCAGCGGTGACACCCCTCCACCACGGCTTCGCCGCGGTCCCCCTCCCCTTACAGGGGAGGAACAACAGTTTACCGCTTACACGTATCCGCCGCACCCGGATCGAGATCCAGGCAGCGCCCGTCGACACCCGGCATCGGCAGCCCGATTGTCGCGGCCAGCGTCGGCGCGATATCGACCGTTTCCACCGATAGCGGCTGTTCGAACCCGGCCATGCCCTTGCGCCAGAACAGGATCGGCACGCGGCGGTCATAGTCCCAGGGCGAGCCATGCGTCTCGACATAGCCCGGAGCAGGCTCTTCGATCGTCGTCACCCGCGGCTTGAGCAGGATCAGCAGGTCGCCCGAGCGCGTCGGGTCATAGGAGGAGCGCGCCTTTTCCTTCAGCGTCCAGGTTTCCGGCGGCGTGGTGGGCCAAGGCGTGGCGGCGATTTCGTCGCGGGTCAGCGCGGCGGCGACCTGGGGCAGCGCCTCGTAGCGGCGCTTGGCCTCGGCCAGCACCTTCGCGCGGGTGGCGGCGGGAAGGGCGCTGTTGATATAGATGTCGCCCTCGGCGCTCATCATGATCGGCGGATCGTTGGGCAGGCCCATGGCCTTGGCGATCGCGGCCGACATCGCCTTGGTCTTGGCCTCGGGCGCGATATGGCTTTCCATCGGCATGGCGCGGATCTGCTGGCGCTCGGTCATGTCGTGCGCGCCGTGGTCGGCGGTCAGCATGACCTCGTAATCGACACCCGTGGCGTCCAGCACATCGAAGAACCCGGCCAGCGAGCGGTCGAGCTCGGCCATCTGGATGCACATCTCGGCGCCCTGGGTGCCCAGCGCATGGCCGATATAGTCGGTCGCTGACAGCCCGACCGACAGGATATCGGTGTGCGGCCCCTGGCCCAGCTTCATGTCCTGGACGAAGCCCGCCGCCATCGCCAGCACCGCCGCATCGGACGCCGGAGAGACGCGGAACGCCTTCAGGTCGCCCGCCGCACGCTGGAACCTGCCGGTGCCCAGCGTCTGGCCGCCGACGGTGATCGGCCGGTCGAGCGACTTGCAGAAGCCGGGCAGCGGCATCGGCTCCTGCGGCCGGGCGATCAGGTCGGCCACCGCCTTGCGGGTGCGCTCCACGACCGGCGGCACGGGTCGTCCGGCATAGGAGACATAGGTCTTGCCATCCCACCACCAGAGTTCATCGACCTTGTGGCCGCCCATCATCACGGCGGCGCGGTCCTTGCCCGCGACCGAGACGGTGCGGACGCGGGGATCGGCATTCTTCATCCGTTCACCCAGCGTCGGCACCTTAAGATGCTTGTCCGACACGGTGTAGCTGTTGTGATCCATGCCCGCGACGCTTTCGTCCTCCGAGCAATAGACGATCTTGTCCGCGCGCTTCACCGACTGGTCGACCCAGTTGTTGGCGATGATGCCGGTATGGGCGGGGCGATAACCGGTCAGGATGGTCGAGTGGCCGGGACACGTCTCGGTCGCGGCATGGCTCTGATAGCCGGAGGGAAAGACCGCACCGGTCAGCAGGCGCGCCATGCCGCCGGTGAAGTGGTTGCGATATTGCTGGAACAGGTCGGCCGAGAACTGGTCGACCGAGATCGCCACGATCAGCTTGGGCGGCGTCGTGGGGAAGGGGGGCTGCGGCGTCCCCGGCAGGGTGGTGACGGGCGCTGGCGCGCTGCCGGGGGCGGGGCTTGCGGTCTGGGCATGGGCGGCGGGCGCGGTGAGGAGGGCGGCGGAGGCCAGGAGCGCGGCAGTCAGGGAGTTCATGGGCAACCTTGATGCAAAGCGGGGACAGGGGCGCTATGGAACGGCAAAGCGGTTTAGGGCAAGGTGTCGATGCGCGGTTGGTTTTACATCCTGATGACGGCGCTGTTCATGCTGGTGGCGACATGCCCCGGCATGGCGGAGAGCGCACCCGCGCCTGGCGCGATCCATCTGGCCATGCGCCTGGTGGCGGAGAGCGAGAGCCCGGCGGCGGGCGGCAAGACGACGCTGGCCATCGTCGCGACGCCGGAGAAGGGCTGGCACGGATATTGGAAGAATGGCGGCGATGCGGGCCTGCCGACCGAGGCGCACTGGACGCTGCCCAAGGGGGTGAGCGCGGGCGCGCTTCGCTATCCCGTGCCGGGGCGGCTGAAGATCGCCGGGCTGATGAACTATGTCTATGAGCGGCCTTTCGCGCTGCTCGTCGATCTGGCCGTGCCCGCTGGCCTAGCCAAGGGCACGCCGCTGCCCGTCACGGTCAAGCTCGACTATCTGGTCTGTACCGACACGATCTGCGTGCCGGAGAGCCAGACGCTGGCGACGAAGCTGACGGTCGGCGACGGCGCGGTCGACCCCGCCACCCGAACCGAGTTCGACCGCTGGCGTGCGGCGCTTCCCAAGCCGCTGGGCGGCGAAGGCGTGATCGAGACGCAGGGCAAGAACGTGCGCATCGCCGTGCCGCTGCCCGCCTCGGTCGCGGTCGAGGACGCCTATTTCTTCCCGGATCGCAGTGGCATCATCGACCATGCGGCGGCGCAAGCGATGACCCGCAAGGGCGACCAGCTGATCCTGACCATGCCCGTCGCCGCCGTGGCGACGCCCGGTCCCGTATCGGGCGTGTTGTCGATCGGCGCGGGGCAGGGGCTGGCCTTTGCCGCCAAGCCCGGTGCGATTGCGGGCGCTGGCGGCGGGGCGGATACCGGCTTTGGCGCGGTGGCTTTGGCATTCCTGGGTGCGGTGCTGGGCGGGTTGCTGCTCAACATCATGCCCTGCGTCTTCCCGATCCTGAGCCTGAAGGCGCTGAGCCTGGCCAAGGGCGGCGGTGACGAACGGCACGCGCGGACCGAGGCGCTGGCCTATACGGCGGGCGTGGTGCTGGTGTGCGTCGGTCTGGGCGTCGTGCTGCTGGCGCTTCGGGCGGGCGGCCAGAGCGCGGGCTGGGCGTTCCAGCTCCAGGACCCGCGCGTGATCGGTGTGCTGTTGCTGCTGGTCGCGGGGATCGCCTTCAATCTGGCGGGACTGTTCGAGCTGCCGACGCCGGCCTTTGCGGGCCGCTCGGGCGCGATGGGGTCGTTTGCGACCGGTGCGCTGGCGGCGTTCGTCGCTACACCCTGTTCGGGGCCGTTCATGGCCGGAGCGCTTGGCGCGGCGCTGGTGCTGCCCGCCGCCGCTGCGCTGGCGGTGTTCGCGGGGCTGGGCATCGGCATCGCCCTGCCGTTCATCGCCATCGGCTTCGTCCCGGCATTGCGGCGGCGACTGCCCAAGCCGGGTATGTGGATGGTGCGGCTGCGCCATATCCTGTCGGTGCCGATGTTCCTGACCGCGCTCGCGCTGGCATGGATCCTGGGACAGGAGGCGGGGGTGACCGGCATGACGCTGGGGCTGGCGGCGGCGCTGATCGCCTCGCTGGGCTTCTGGTGGACCGGCCTTCGCCAGCATGGCGGCAAGGGGCGCGCGGGCTGGCCCGCCATCGTCGCGCTGGTGCTGGCGGTCGCGATCGTCGTCACGGTCAAGCCCGCCGCCGCCGTCGCCAAGGCCACCGCCGACACCGCGTTCACCGAGGCCAAGCTTGACGACCTGCGCAGGCAGAACCGCCCGGTCTTCGCCTATTTCACCGCCGACTGGTGCCTGAGCTGCAAGGTGAACGAGGCCGCCGCCATCGAGCGCAACTCGGTCCGCGATGCGTTCCAGCGCAACAAGGTGGCGGTGCTGGTCGGAGACTGGACCGACGGCGATCCGGTATTGGGACGCTTTATCGAGCGGCATAACCGGGCGGGCGTGCCGCTCTACCTCTATTATGCGCCCGGCGCGAAGGAACCGCAGGTCCTGCCGCAGGTGCTGACCCCGTCGATGCTGGAGAGACTGGGGGCGTAAAATCCTCCCCGGCACGGGGAGGGGGACCAGCCGCAGGCTGGTGGAGGGGGCTCTCCACGAAACGAGTTGCTGGCGGCGATCCCCCTCCACCACCGCTTCGCGGCGGTTCCCCTCCCCGTGCCGGGGAGGAACAATATCTTCCCTTGCACGCCCCAATCATGCGGTGCAGCATGGAACCTAGACATATCGGGGAGCGTAACGACCGGATGGGGACTATCGCCGCGTTCGACGAAATCATGGGGGCCGTTGGCAAGGACACGCCACGGCCCGAACTTTCTGCCTTGCAGCGATGGCTTGATAACACCCCCGATGGCGAACTGCGCCGCCGTCAGCAGGCTGCGGAGGCGACCTTCCGCCAGTTGGGTATCACCTTTGCCGTCTATGGCGAGAGCGACGCGGCGGAGCGGATCATCCCCTTCGACATCGTGCCGCGCGTGTTCCTGCCCGACGAATGGGCGCGCCTGTCCGAGGGGCTGGTGCAGCGGGTCGAGGCGATCAACGCCTTTCTCGACGACATTTATGGCGAGCGGAAGATCCTGCGCGACGGCATCCTGCCGCCCGACCTGATCTTCGGCAATCCGCAGTTCCGACCCGAAATCGCCGGGATGCGGCCGCCGCACGGCGTCTGGGCGCATATCTGCGGCATCGACCTGGTGCGCACCGGGCCGGACGATTTCTTCGTGCTGGAGGACAATGCTCGCACGCCCTCTGGCGTCAGCTACATGCTGGAGAATCGCGAGGCGATGCTGCGCCTGTGTCCCGAACTGTTTCGCCAGTTCCGGGTGGCGGCGGTCGACAGCTATCCGGACCGCCTGCTCGCCACGATGAAGTCGGTCGCACCGCACGGCGTGGCCGAGCCGACCTGCGTCGTGCTGACGCCCGGCCATTTCAATTCCGCCTATTACGAACACAGCTTCCTGGCCGATTCGATGGGGATCGAACTGGTCGAGGCGGCCGATCTGGTGGTCGACGACGATATCGTCTGGATGCGCACCATCGCTGGGCGGGTGAAGGTCGATGTCATCTATCGCCGGGTCGATGACGATTTCCTCGATCCGCTGGTCTTCCGCCCCGATTCGATGCTGGGCGTGCCCGGCCTGATCGCGGCCTATGCCGCCGGGAACGTCGCCATCCTCAATGCGCCGGGCAACGGCATCGCCGACGACAAGGCGATCTATAGCTATATGCCCGATATCGTCCGTTATTATTCGGGCGGCGAGCCCAAGCTGAAGAATGTCGAGACCTGGCGGTGCCGCGAACCGGAGGCGTTGTCCTACGTCCTCGATCACCTCGACGAGCTGGTGGTCAAGCTGGTCGACGGATCGGGCGGATACGGGATGCTGGTCGGCCCGACCGCGAGCAAGGCGGAGATCGAGCAGTTCCGCGCCGTGCTCCTCGCCGAGCCGCATCGCTACATCGCGCAGCCGACGCTGGCGCTGTCGACCGTGCCGACTTTGGTCGAACGCGGCGTCGCCCCGCGCCATGTCGATTTCCGCCCCTTCGTCCTGACCGGGCGTAACGGCGTCGAGGTCACGCCCGGCGGGCTGACCCGCGTCGCGCTTCGCGAAGGGTCGCTGGTCGTCAATTCCAGCCAGGGCGGCGGCACCAAGGACAGCTTCGTCCTGATGGCGCCCGAACCCGATCGCTGGGTGCAGGTGCAGGGCCAGCAGTCGCAGATCCAGACGCAGGGAGTGCACTGATGCTCTCGCGGACCGCATCCTCGCTCTACTGGCTGGGGCGTTATTTCGAACGGGCCGACTTCATCGCCCGCCTGGTCGAGGCGACCGTCCGGCTCGACGTGCTGTCGCCGCGCTCGGCGGGGCTGGCCGCCTGGGGCTCGGCGCTGGCCGTCACCGATACCGCCAGCGCCTTTGCCGAGGGCGGGCGTGAGTTGCGGCGGCGCGAGGTCGCGCGCTTCCTGACGGTCGAGGGTTGCCACCCCGGCTCGATCGTCCGCTGCGTCGACATGGCGCGGACCAACGCCCGCGCGGTGCGCACCGCGCTGACCCGCGAGGCGTGGAGCGCGATCAACCGCGCCTGGCTGAATTTCGAGGCCAAGCCCGCCGCCGATGATCCCACCGCCGTTCTCGGCCTGGTCGAGGCGGTGAAGAACGAGACACGCGGGTTCGAGGGTGCGGTGCACCGGATGCTGCGCAACCAGACGACGTGGTTCATCCGGCTGGGCCAGGCGGTCGAGCGCGCGGACAACACCGCGCGGCTGCTCGACGTGAAATACCACATCCTGCTGCCAGCGGGCGAGCGGATCGGCGGCGTCGTCGATCGCGACCAGTGGACGACGATCCTCCAGACCGTCTCCGCCGTCACCGCCTATCGCTGGCTCTATTCGGACGGGCTGAAGCCCGCCAACGTCATCGACCTGCTGATCGCGCGCGCCGAATTGCCGCGAAGCCTGGCGGCATCGGTCGAGGAAACGGTGGACGTGCTGGGGCAGCTTGCCCGGCGAACGGGGCAGCATGGGGAGGCGGATCGCATGGCAAGGTTGCGGGCAAACCGGATGACGAAGACTCGCTCGGGCGACGTCATCGCGGGCGGGCTTCACCAGTATCTCGAGGCCTTTATCCAGGAGAATGCCCTGCTGCACGCCGCGATCGGCCGTCAGTTCAAGTTCGCCTGATGCGCATCGCGATCGAGCACCAGATCGTCCATCGTCCGCGCGCCGGACGGCCGACGACGGTCCAGATGCTGCGTCTGACGCCGGAGAATTTCGACGATCAGACGGTGGCGCATTGGCAGATCGACGTCGACTGCGACGCCCGTTTTCGGCGGGGGCATGACGGGTTCGGCAATGCCGTCACCATGTTGTACATCGAAGGCGCGCCCGAGGTGGTGACGATCACCGCGACGGGCGAGGTGTTGACCAGCGACGCGCACGGGCTGATCCACGGCGCGACCGAGACGCTGCCGCCCGCGCTGTTCCTGAGGGCGACGCCGGTCACCCCCGGCGACGATGCGATCTCGGCCTTTGCGGCCCAGGCGGCGGACGGCACGGAGGGGCCGCTGGCGGCGCTGCACGCGATGAACTTGGCGCTGCATCGGCGCTTCGCGATCGACCGCGATGCGGCCCCCACCGGCATCGACGCGGGCCGGGCATTCGCGCTGGAGCGGGTGACGCCGTGCGACCTTGCGCATATCTTCTGCGTCGGCGCTCGGTCGCTGGGCATTCCCGCCCGCTACGTCTCGGGCTTCGCTGCCCGAAACGGCGACGCGCGGGGGCAGGCGCATTGCTGGGCCGAAGCGCATGTCGAGGGGCTGGGGTGGATCGGTTTCGATCCGTGCACCGGCCTCAGCCCGCAGGACACCCATGTGCGGATCGCGGTCGCGCTCGACGCGACCGGGGCGGCGTCGCTAGCGGGCGAGCCCTGGGGACAGGCGGCGGGTAACGGTGTGTCGTGATGTTCCCTCTCCTGTCATGGGAGGGGCATCACATTGACGCCCGGAGAGGCCAGCACTCCTCGGTAGCATTTGAAATTCATCGTCATCGCTTTCTTCCCTCGCCCCTCTCTGAGGGGAGAGGGTTGCGCAGACTTAGGCTTTGCGTAGCAAAGTCTTAGTCGGAGCTGGGTGAGGGGTGGGCGCTCGTTTTAACGAGCGCGCGAGCCGCAGGCTCGCTCGACCCTTCACCCAAGCTGCGCTAGCCAGACAAGCTGGCAAGCTCCGCTAACCCTCTCCCCTTTCCAGGGGCGAGGGCAAGAAGGAGGCGAAGGAAGTCAATCTGTCGTAAGGCAGAAATGGCCAGCCCTACACCAACGCCTCGACCGGCGGCGGGGCGGTGGGGGCGGACTGTTCGTCGGCCATCAGCACCCAGCCACGCGGGCCGAGCGCCTCCAGCGGCTGATACCGCGTCTTGTACGTCATGCGCGGCGACCCCTTCACCCAATAGCCGAGATAGACATAGGGCAGGTCGCCTGCGCGGGCGCGCAGGATGTGGTCCATGATGATGAAGTTGCCCAGGCCCTGGCGGTTTGGGTCCTGGGTCTCGAAAAAGCTGTAGATCATCGACAGCCCGTCGCCCTGGCGATCGGTCAGGCAGCATCCGACCAGCCGACCGCGCTCGCCGTTGGGGCCCGTCGGCTCGCGATATTCGACCAGCACCGACTGGACCGGCGACAGCTCGACCATGTCGGCATAGTCGTTTTCATCCATCGCGGTCATGCCGCCGCCGGGATGCCGTTTGCCCAGATAGCGGCGCAGCAGGTCGAACTGTTCGGCGGTCGCCCAAGGCTGGCAGGCGGTGATCTCCAGGTCGGCGTGGCGGCGCAGCAGCTTGCGCTGGGTGGCGTTGGGGCGAAAGCCGCCCGCCACGACACGTACCGAGATGCACGCGCTGCACCCCGCGCAGGAGGGGCGATAGGCCACCCCCTGGCTGCGGCGAAAGCCGATCCGGCTCAGCGCCTCGTTCAACTCACCGGTATGGTCGCCGGTCAGCTCGGTGAACACCTTGCGCTCGTCACGCCCCGGCAGATAGGGGCAGGGCGCAGGGCTGGTGACGAAGAAGCGCGGGAAACGAAAAGGCGCGGTCACCGCCGGGCAGTTCCTTAAACTGGGTTGTTATCCGCATCATAGCGGCTTTCCGATGCGAAGCGACCGGCCCGTCCGGAACGATGGCGCGGCATCGTTCGGAAACGGGACGTCGGTCGGCCGATCGGGCGTCAGGCCAGCTCGACCTGGCTCGTCTCATAGCCCGCGGCGCGCAGCGCCTCGATCAGCCGGTGCAGGTGCAGCGCATCGCGCGTCTCGCACTCGATATCGGTGATCAGGCCCTTGGCGGGCAGGGTGGTGAAGACGCGCTGGTGATAGACTTCGATGATGTTCACCCGTTCGCGGTCGAAGATCCGCGCGACGTTGAACAAAGCGCCCGGCTGGTCCTGCAACCGGATGCGCAGGCGCGCGAGGCGGCCCGAGCGGGCCAGGTCGCGCAGCAGGACGTTGGCGAGCAGGCGGGTGTCGATATTGCCGCCGCACAGCACGACGCCGACCGTCTTGCCCCGGAACCACTCGGGGTGCGAGGTCAGCGCGGCGAGCCCGGCGGCACCGGCCCCCTCGACCACCGTCTTTTCGATCTGGAGCAGGGCGCTGACCGCTTCCTCCAGATGGCGTTCGTCGACCAGCACGATCTCGCGCACCAGCTGCGCCACCATCTGCGACGTCAGGCCGCCCGGCACCTTGACCGCGATGCCTTCGGCCAGCGTATCGCCCGCGCAGGGCAGGTCGGTGCCGTTCAGCTTGTTGTACATGGACGGGAACAGTTCGGCCTGGACGCCGACCACGTCGACCGGGCGCGACATGGCGGCCGCGACGGTCGCCATGCCCGAGATCAGGCCGCCGCCGCCGATCGGCACGATCAGTGTGTCGATGTCGGGCGCGTCCTCCAACATCTCGAGCGCGACGGTGCCCTGGCCTGCGATCACCCGCGCATCGTCGAACGGATGGACGAAGGTATAGCCGCGCTCTGCCTCCAGCACCCGCGCATGGGCATAGGCGGCGTCGAAATTGTCGCCCTCCAGCACCACGGTCGCGCCGTGGCCCTCGGTCTGGACGATCTTAACGATCGGTGTGGTGCGCGGCATCACGATCGTCGCGGGGATGCCCAGCCGGTTGGCGTGATAGGCCAGCCCCTGCGCATGGTTGCCCGCCGAGGCGGCGATCACGCCCTTCGACCGTGCCTCGTCCGACAACTGGAGCAGCGTGTTGAGCGCACCGCGCTCCTTATAGGCCGCCGTGAACTGGAGATTTTCGAATTTGAGATAGACGGTCGCCCCGGTCAGCTTCGACAGTGTGCGGCTGATCAGGGTGGGTGTGCGGATGATCCGGTCCGCGATGCGCGCATGGGCGGCGCGGACATCGTCGATGGTGACGATGGGCGTGACGGGCGGGTGGAGTTCCGAAGCGGCCCCTGGGGCGGTACGACTAGCCATGGATCAGGCCGTAGCCGATCGCGAGCGAGAGGTGAACCGTCTCGGGCGGGGAAGTTGGGGTTTGGGGGGGCAGCGGGGGCATGGCCCGTGGCTGTCCCTCCCCCATCCCCTCCCGCCTGCGGGAGGGGCGTGCCCGGGAGCGAGCTACGCCCTCCTTCTTCCTCCCCTCCCGCAGGCGGGAGGGGCTGGGGGAGGGCAAGGGTGTCTCACCGAGACCGGTCCTCTCAAAGAAAACCCGACCACTGTTGCATCACAGCATCGCCGCAGTCCCGAAATCGTGCGCGGATGCAACAAGCACACAGGCCCTGCGTTGCTGGCCCTTTGGGGCCATGCTAGGGCGGCGCGATGATCACAGGGTTGCCACGGACGTCGCCGATGATCCTTTCCATCGCCGGCACGATCCCCCCCGTAACGAGCGTCCGGCCATGAGCGTCTCTCCCACCGGAATCGCCACCACCGCGAACGAGGATAGCCACCCCCATCCGCCGCAGGGCATGGCCCGGCTGGCGCTGGGTGCGATCGGTGTCGTGTTCGGCGATATCGGCACCAGCCCGCTCTATGCCTTTCGCGAAACCTTCGCGAACCCGCATCACCCGCTGCCGCTCGACAATGCGCATATCCTGGGCGTCATCAGCCTGATCTTCTGGTCGATGATGATCGTCGTGTCGGTCAAATATGTCGCGATCATCATGCGCGCCGACAACAAGGGCGAGGGCGGCAGCCTGGCGCTGCTGGCGCTGGTGTCGGGGCAGACCAAGACGCGGCGCTGGTCGCGCGGCATCGTCCTGCTCGGCGTGTTCGCCACCGCGCTATTCTATGGCGACAGCATGATCACGCCCGCCGTCACCGTGCTGAGCGCGGTCGAGGGTCTGGCGGTCGCCGCACCCGCCTTTGGCGGTTTCGTGCTGCCGATCGCGATCACCATCCTGATCGTGTTGTTCAAGATCCAGCGATCGGGGACCGAGCGGGTCGGCCTGTTCTTCGGGCCCGTCATGCTCGTCTATTTCACCGCCATCGCGGTGCTGGGCATCATGAGCTTCGTCCAGACGCCAGAGGTCCTGGTCGCGCTGTCGCCCCATTACGCGGTCCAGTTCTTCTTCATCGATCCCTTGCGCGGTTTCCTGGCGCTGGGCTCGGTGGTGCTGGCGGTGACGGGGGCCGAGGCGCTCTATGCCGATATGGGCCATTTCGGGCGGCGGCCGATCGGCCTGTCCTGGCTGGTGTTCGTGCTGCCCGCGCTGATGCTCAACTATATGGGGCAGGGGGCCCTGCTGTTCCGCGAGGGTGCGGCGGCCCTGGAGAGCCCGTTCTACATGCTGGCGCCCGAGGGGTTGCAGTTGCCGCTCGTCATCCTGGCGACCGCCGCCGCCGTCATCGCCAGCCAGGCGGTCATCACCGGCGCTTTCTCGGTCACGCAACAGGCGATCCAGCTGGGCTTCATGCCGCGTCTGCGCATCGAGCATACGTCGGCCGCGACCGCCGGACAGATCTACATCCCGCTCATCAACTGGCTGTTGATGGTGATGGTGATCCTGCTCGTTCTGTTCTTCCGCTCGTCGTCCAACCTGACCTCGGCTTACGGCATCGCGGTGACGGGGGCGATGCTGATCGACACCTGCCTGCTGGGCGTCGCGCTGACCCGGTTGTGGAAGTGGCCGCTCTATGCCGCATTGCCGCTGCTCGGTTTGTTCTTCCTGGTCGACGGTGCCTATTTCCTCGCCAACCTGACGAAGGTCCCGTCGGGCGGCTGGGTGCCGTTGCTGATCGGCTTCATCATCTTCACCTTCCTCACCACCTGGTCGACGGGGCGCAAGCTGATGATCGAGCGGTTGCGCGAAGGAACGATGCCGATCCACATCTTCATCGATTCGGCGGCGGGCGCGGCCAGCCGGGTGCCGGGCACCGCGATCTTCATGACCTCCTCGCCCGAGGGGGTGCCGCATGCGCTGCTCCACAACCTCAAGCACAACAAGGTGCTGCACGAGCGGATCATCCTGCTGACCGTGAAGATCGTTAGCCAGCCCTATTGGCCGGATGGCGACCGGGCCAAGCTGGACGATCTGGGGCACGGCTTCCACCGCCTGGTCCTGCGCTTCGGTTTCATGGAGGAGGCGGATGTTCCGGCGGCGCTCAAGCGCGTCGAGATGGTCGGCGGTGCGTTCAAGATGATGGACACCAGCTTCTTCCTGTCGCGCCAGACGCTGCTCCCGGCCGAGAATCCGGGCATGTCGATGTGGCGTGAAAAGCTGTTCTCGTGGATGCTGCGCAACGCCGAGAGCGCGATGGAATTCTTCCGCCTGCCGACCAATCGCGTGGTCGAGCTGGGCAGTCAGGTGGAAATCTGAGCCCGTCCATACCTGGTTCGGGGCCTGGTTCGGCGCCCGCCCCGATCATCATCACCGCGCTGTTCGGTCGCCCCGACCAGAGCTGGTTCGACGGCTTGCGTCGCCAGCATTTTCCCCCCGAGCGCAACGTGCTCGACGCGCATTGCACGCTGTTCCACCACCTGCCGCCATCGGTCGAGGCCGAGTTGAAGCACCGGCTGAACGGCATGACGCGCGGGGTGCGGGCGCCCGATGCGCGGGCGAGCGGGCTGATGTCGCTGGGTCGGGGCGTGGCGATCCGTATCGAATCGCCCGGCCTGGTGGCGATCCGTCACGAACTGGTCGATGCCTTTGCCGGAATGCTCACGCCGCAGGATGCGGGCGGCTGGCGCGCGCATGTCACGATCCAGAACAAGGTGACACCCTCCACCGCCAAGCTGCTCCTTCAGCAGATGGAGCGCGATTTCCGGCCCCGGCCGGTCGAGCTGATCGGGCTCGGCGCGTGGTGGTATCGCGGCGGTCCCTGGGAATTGCTGTCGCGTCATTTGTTCGCTTGACGCCCGAAAACAGCCTGTCTATAGGCGCGCCTCCACCGGGTGGAACGCCAAACATGGCGAAGTAGCTCAGCTGGTTAGAGCGGCGGAATCATAATCCGTAGGTCGGGGGTTCAAGTCCCTCCTTCGCTACCACCCGGTGTATTTCCCTTTATTTCGACGACGATGCCGCAAGGCCTGCATCGTCCTGCATGGCGAAGCGGATCGGTCCGTTCGGGACCATCAGGACCGGCACCGGCTTGCCCGCCGTGACCAGTACCTGGTCCAGCGGCACCGCGTCCTCGGGTGCGGCGGCTGCAAAGGCCTGGATCAGGCGGCGGCAAAGCGCCCGTGCGGGTCGTGCGCGACCAGCATCGCATCGGCGCGGGCCAGGGCGATCAGCGTCAGGCCGTGGGCGCGGGCATGGTCGATTGCCAGGCTGGTCGGTGCCGATATCCCGACCAATAGGCCGACGCCTGCGACCAGCGCCTTGTCGACCATCTCATAGCTGATCCGCGAGGTGACGAGGATGAAGTCGGCGTGGTCGGCGTCGATGTGGGCCAGCGCGCCGACCAGCTTGTCGAGCGCATTGTGCCGCCCGACATCCTCCGCCCCCGCCATCACGCCCCCCCGTGCATCGCAGGCGACTGCGGCATGGACGGCGCCGGTTCGGGCATTGAGCGGCTGATGCCCGCGCAAGCCCGCCAGCGCGGCGAACAGCGTGGCGACGGAGACTTGCGGGGCAGGGGGGCGGGCCGTGACGGGGCGGGCGATCTGCTCCAGCCCGGACAGGCCGCACAGCCCGCAACTGGTGTCGCTGGTCCGGTGGCGGACCCGGTCCTGCATCCGTCCGCGCAAATGCCCGGCCAGGGTGACGCGGACGATCCAGCCTGCTTCGGCCGCAAAGGGCTCGATCGCCAATATGTCGGCGGGTTTGTCGACCAGCCGCTCGGTCAGCAGGAAACCGGTGGCAAAATCCTCCAGCCGCTCTGGCGTCATCATCATGACGGCATAGCCGAAGCCGTCGACTTCGATCGCCACGGGGCATTCGACCGCGACCTCGCGCTCGATCGCGGCGGCCGTGCCGTCCGGTGACAGGCGGATCAGCCTCGGCGTTTGGGTGACGCTCAACCCATTCCTCCCCCGCAAGGGGAGGGGGACGATGCGGAGCATGGTGGAGGGGTGTCGCCGGTTGCGAGAGCAGGCCCACCTCGCCAGCCGGGACACCCGTCGGTCAGGTCTGCGGCCTGCCACGTCCCCCCAAAGGGGAGGAAAAAGTCGAGCGCCACCTGCCTCACAGCGCGGCGAGGTCGGCGGGGGTGTTCACATTGGCCAGCGGCTGGGGTGAGGCGATCGGGATCGCGCCGATCGCGCGGACCCAGCCGCGCACCGAACGGTCCTGGCCCAGCGACAGATGCGCCATCAGATGCGCGCCCAGCGCGGCCGGCCACAGCCCCAGGACCGGCGCGTCGCGGCAATAGCTGGGCTCGCGTCGCAGGATCATCTCGACCAGACCATCGGGCAGGCGCGGCATGTCGCAGCCGATGGTCAACACGCAGCGAAAGCCGTGGCTGGCCGCATAGTCGAGCCCCCCCGCAATACCCCCCAGTGGCCCCAGGCCGGGGGCGGGCATGTCGGGCACGCCGTTCTCGCCGCCAACCTGCACCACGCGCGCGCAATATGGGGCGATGGTCGCGCGGGCGTGCGCCACCAAGGTGCGGTCGCCGAGCATGGCGACCGCCTTGTTCGATCCGAAGCGCGACGATCGCCCTCCGGTCAGGACGGCACCCAATATGCTCATACGGGCATGCGTACCTTCACCGGCACCGACTTGCCCGCCGGCACATGGCTTTCCAGCGCATGATGCTCCAGCGGGATCAGATAGTTGAGCTCCGGATAATAGCCGCCGATACAGCCTTCGGGGATGTTGTATTCGACGACGCGCAGACCTTCGACCACGCGGCTTTCGCCATCGTCGGCATCGCCTTCCAGCGCGATGGTCTGGCCATCGCTCAGGCCCAGCCGGGCCATGTCGGCCTTGTTCATCATCGCGACCATCCGCGTGCCGCTGATCCCCCGGAAGCGATCGTCATAGCCATAGATGGTCGTGTTGAACTGGTCGTTCGAGCGCAGCGTGATCAGTCGCATCCGCCCTTCGGCGGGCGCGATGCCCGAGGCGTCCATGGCGCGGGGCACGTTGAACTCGGCCTTGCCACTCTCCGTCTCCCATTTGCGGTGCGACGCGGGATTGCCCTTCCAGAAGCCGCCGGGCTCGAACAGGCGCTCGTTGAAGTTGGCGAACTTGTCCGGATAGACATTCTCGATCGCGCTGCGGACCAGGCCGTAATCGCCGACCCATTCGTCCCAGGGGACATTGGGGTTGGGCTCCAGCACCGCCTTGGCGATGCCCGCGACGATGGCCGGTTCGGAAAGCAGCGTGTCGGCAGCGGGCGTCGCCTTGCCGACCGAACCATAGATATGGCTGAACGAATCCTCCATCGACACCGCCTGGCGACCGCCGGTCTGCATATCGGTTTCCAGCCGGCCCAGGCAGGGGAGGATATAGCTTTCCTCGCCTGGCACCAGATGGCTCTTGTTGAGCTTGGTGGCGATATGGACGGCGATGGGCAGCTTGCTCCATGCCGCCTTCATCTTGGCATGTTCGGGCGTGGCGCGCAGGAAGTTGCCGCCCAGTTGCACGAAGCCCTGCGCGGTCCCGGCGATGATCTGGCGACAGGCCTCTACCGTGTCCCAGCCCTTTTCGGTCGGCGGCTCGAACTCGAACAGCTCCTTCAGCCGTTCGACGGGGGCGAGCTCGGTCTTCTCGGTGATGCCGACGGTGCGCTGGCCCTGCACGTTGCTGTGCCCGCGTACCGGACCGGGGCCCGCCCCCTCGCGCCCGATATTGCCGCGCAGCAGGAGCAGGTTGACGATCATGTATAGCGCATCGATGCCGTAGCGGTGCTGGGTGATGCCCATGCCGTACACCGCGATCACCCGCTCGGCGCGCATATAGACGCGGGCCGACTGCTCCAGCGCATCGCGGGTCAGGCCGCTATCGCGGATGATGTCGCTCCACGCGGCATTGCGGCAATAGTTGGCAAAATCCTCGAACCGGGTCGTGTGCTGCTCGATGAAGTGGTGGTCGAGGATGCGGCTAGTGCCCTTGGCGATGGCACGGTCATCCTCTTCGATCACCAGCTTGCAGATGCCGGTCAGCGCGGCGATGTCGCCGCCCGCCTTCACCTGGTGATACTGGGTCGAGATATCGGTCGAGCTGCCAGTGAGCATCTGCACCGGATTCTGCGGCGAGGCGAAGCGTTCCCAGCCGCGCTCGCGCAGCGGGTTGAAGGTCACGATCTCGACCCCGCGCTTGGCGCAGGCCTGGAGGTTGTGGAGCATCCGCGGCGCGTTGGTCGCGACATTCTGCCCGAAGGAGAAGATCGCGTCGCACTTGTCGTAATCCTCCATCTGGATCGTCGCGACGGGCGATCCGATGGCGGACTTCAGGCCGACCGAGGTCGTTTCGTGACACATGTTCGAGCTGTCGGGCAGATTCTGCTGCCCCCACATCCGCGCGAACAGCGAATACATGAACGACGTCTCGAGCGAGGCGCGGCCCGAGGCGTAGAGCACGACCTTGGTCGGATCGCAGGTCTTCAGCTTCGCGCCGATCGCCGCAAATGCCTCGTTCCAGCTGACCGCGACATATTTGTCCGACGCACGGTCATAGCGCATCGGATGGGTCAGGCGGCCTGCCTGTTCCAGGTCATGGTCGGGCCAGGTTTCCAGCTCGGTGACGGTATGCTTGGCGAAGAAATCCGGTGTGACGCGCAAGGAGCTGAGTTCCCATGCGGTCGCCTTGGCGCCGTTCTCGCAGAACTCGGCGATATGTGGCTTGGCCGGTTTGCCCCACGCACAGCTGACGCACATCACGCCGCCCGGCTTGTTCTGCCGACGCAGCGTGTCGAACACCTCGGGGCCCAGGCCCTCCTTGGGCAGGACCTTCGCCATGCCCTTCATCGAGCCCCAGCCACCCGCAGGAGCGGTGTAATCGGTGATCTTCACATCGTCGTCGTCGCGCATCGGGCAAACCTCCACTTGCAACGAGAAACGAAGAAGTCCCCGAATGGCCGCATGAGAAGCGGTTCATTTTTATCGCCCATATGACTATCTAGGCGGCAAAATCGCTTCACAGGAACCGGACATGACCACCCACGCCACCCGTATGCTCATCCTCGGCTCAGGCCCGGCCGGGCTGTCCGCCGCGATCTATGGCGCACGCGCGGGGATGCAGCCGATCGTGGTGCAGGGCATCCAGCCCGGTGGCCAGCTGACCACCACCACGGACGTCGAGAATTATCCCGGCTTTGCCGACGTCATCCAGGGCCCCTGGCTGATGGAGCAGATGCAGAAACAGGCCGAGCATGTCGGCGCGCGGATGATGTGGGACACGATCACCCAGGTCGACCTGACCAACCGCCCGTTCCGCCTGATCGGCGACGGCGGCGACGTGTATGAGGGCGATGTGCTGGTCATCGCGACGGGCGCGCAAGCCAAGTGGCTGGGCTTGGACAGCGAGGAGGCGATGAAGGGCAAGGGCGTGTCGGCCTGTGCGACCTGCGACGGCTTCTTCTATCGCGGCAAGAAGGTCGCGGTGATCGGCGGCGGCAACACCGCGGTCGAGGAGGCCCTGTACCTGACCAACCATTCCGACGACGTGACGCTGATCCACCGCCGCGACTCCCTGCGCGCCGAGCGCATCCTGCAGGAGCGGCTGTTCGCGCATCCGAACGTGACGGTGCTGTGGAACAAGGAAGTGCGCGAATTCGTCGACGGCGGTGGCAATGCCGGGCTGGTGGCGCTCGACCTGCTCGACACGGTGACTGGCGAGCATAGCCGCCTGGATGTGGACGGCGGCTTCGTCGCGATCGGCCACCATCCGGCGACCGAGTTGTTCCGCGGCCATCTGGAGCTCGACTCCGACGGTTACATCGCGGTCGAGACGGGGTCGACCCGCACCAACGTGCCGGGCGTCTTCGCGTGCGGCGACGTGGCGGACAAGGTCTACCGCCAGGCGGTGACGGCGGCGGGCACCGGCTGCATGGCCGCGCTGGACGCCGAGCGGTTCCTGGCGGCGGCCGAGTTCGAGGATCTGGCCAAGGCGGCGGAGTAAAATCCTCCCCGGAACGGGGAGGGGGACCACCGCATAGCGGTGGTGGAGGGGGCGTGCCGCACGGGACGGCCTATGGGGAAGCCCCCCTCCGTCAGCCCTTCGGGCTGCCACCTCCCCGTGCCGGGGAGGATCTTGCGATCAACTCAACCGGTCGATCGCCTCGGGCGTCAACGACCCCGGAACGATCATCACCGGCACCGGCAGCGCGCCTGCGTCGGTGCCGGAGAAATGGCTCACCAGCTTGCCCGGCGCGCCGCTGGCGGCGGCACCCAGCACCAGTGCGGCAATGTCCGGATTGCCCGCGATGATCTCGCGGATCACCTTGGGTGCGTCGCCCTCGCGCACCGTGATCGACGGGCGCAGGCCCGATTCGTCCAGGATCGTGCCCGCCGCGCTGGCGAGCAGTGCTTCGGCCTGTTGCCGCGCCTCGTCCTCGATCGTCGCCTGCACACCGCCGAACGCGATGAATTCCTGCGGCGGCAGCACGGTCAGGATTTCGATGCCGCCGCCGGTCTTCACCGCACGTCTTGCGGCGAAGCGCAAGGCGATCCGCGATTCCGGACTATCGTCGATCACGACCAGATAGATACGCATGATGGCCCCCCAATTTGTATCGAATGGATGCCGTTACATAGTATTTCATGCAAGGCCATGACTTGACCGAGCGCAATTCGGGCGCAAGAGACGGGCCGCTACGGAATTGGTTTGCCCCGAGAGGACCTCCATGTCGATCGAGATCAAGATGCCCGCGCTGTCGCCGACCATGGAGGAAGGCACGCTGGCCAAATGGTTGGTGAAGGAAGGGGACACGGTAAAGTCCGGCGATATCATGGCCGAGATCGAAACCGACAAGGCCACGATGGAATTCGAGGCGGTTGACGAAGGCGTGATCGCCAAGATCCTGGTCGCCGAAGGCTCCGACAATGTGAAGGTCGGCACCGTCATCGCGATCCTGGCCGAAGAGGGCGAGGATGCGTCGTCGGTCCAGGCTCCCACCAAGTCGGAAACCCCGGCCCCGGCCAATCCCATGCCGACCGACCCCGCCGATCCCAACAAGACGGGCAGCGAAGCCAAGCCCGTCGAGCGTACGGTCGAACAGGCCGAAGATCACGGCAAGCCCGCCGATTCGGGCAAGCAGGCCTCTAATGGCGGCCGCGCGATCGCCAGCCCGCTTGCGCGCCGCATCGCCTCGCAAAAGGGGCTCGACCTGTCGTCGGTGACCGGCTCAGGCCCGAACGGCCGCATCGTCAAGGTCGACGTCGAGAATGCGCAGCCGGGCCAGGCCAAGGCCGCCGCGCCTGCCGCGACCGCATCGGCTCCGGCGGAAACCGCCGCCGCGCCTGCCGCTGCTCCCAAGCCCGCCCAGGTGCCGGATATCCCGCACGAGGCGTCGAAGCTGTCGAACATGCGCAAGACGATCGCGCGTCGCCTGACCGAATCGAAGCAGCAGGTTCCGCACATCTACCTGACGGTGGATATCCGCCTCGACGCGCTGCTGAAGCTGCGTGGCGAGCTGAACGCCGGTCTGGAATCGCGTGGCGTGAAGCTGTCGGTCAACGACATGCTGATCAAGGCGCTGGGCGTCGCACTGATGGCGGTGCCGAAGTGCAACGTCATGTTCACGCCGGACCAGCTGATCAGCTTCAAGCGTGCCGATATCTCGGTCGCGGTGTCGACCCCTGCGGGCCTGATCACCCCGATCGTGTCGGAGGCCGATACGCGCTCGCTGTCGTCCATCTCGACCACGATGAAGGACTTGGCGACCCGCGCCCGCGACAACAAGCTGCAGCCGCACGAATTCCAGGGCGGCACCGCATCGATCTCGAACATGGGCATGTTCGGCATCAAGCAGTTCGAGGCGGTCATCAACCCGCCGCAGGGCATGATCCTGGCGATCGGCGCGGGCGAGAAGCGCCCCTATATCGTCGACGACCAGCTGGGCGTGGCGACCGTCATGTCGGCGACCGGCAGCTTCGACCACCGCGCCATCGACGGGGCCGACGGCGCCGAGCTGATGAAGGTGTTCAAGGAACTGGTCGAGCGTCCGCTGGCGATGCTGGCCTGACAAGCTGAGGGGCGGGGGCCATGCGGGTTCGGACCGAGCTGTTCTATATCGGCCTGGGGCTGGTGGCGGCGCTCGTCATGACCTGGGCCGCCGCCTGGGCCTATCCTCTCGCGCGCACTGAAATCTGGTGGTGCGGAGCGGGGGCCGCGATCGCGACGGTGGCGATGGGCCTCGGCCCGCTCCACCGCGCGCGTATCGCCGACCGCATGGCACGGAGGCATTCGGAACAATGAGCACGCTTCCCGATCTGGACCCCACGATCCGCGTCACCGCCATGCCGGGGGACGCCAATCCTTATGGCGATATCTTCGGCGGCTGGCTGATGGGCCAGATGGACCTGGCGGCGGGTTCGGTGGCGTCGCGACATTCGGGCGGCCGCGCGGTCACGATCGCGGCGGAGGGGATGAAGTTCCACGCCCCCGTGCTCGTCGGTGACGAGGTGTCGGTCTATGCGACCCTGGTCCATGTCGGCAACACGTCGATGACGATCGAGGTCGAGGCCTGGCGCCGCGCCCGCCACATGGAGGACGCGACCAAGGTGACGCAGGCGCGCTTCGTGTTCGTCGCGACCGACAAGGACCGCAAGCCGCGCACCGTTCCGCCGATGGCGGGGTAAGGTCCATGGACGATGCGGAGGCAATGGACGGTCCCAGTGTCTTCGCAGCGTGTGGAAGGGCGTGGATATATGGCTCGTTTACGACGCTTCCAATGACGTTCGCAATGGTCTCGATTTTCGAGTCGATGCCGTGGGGATGGCCGAGTTTATGGGACGTGTGTGTATTTGTGATGCTGGCGGTCCTGTCGTCCTTTGTGGCGGCGATTGTCAGTGGCCCTTTCATGTTGATCTTAGGGTTTCCGCTGGCCTTCGTCGCGTCGCGGTACTTGGGACGATCCTTGATCGGGAATAGTATTTTTGGCGGCACGGTCGGGGCGTTGGCCGGGGCAATAGCTCCGCTGAGTTTCTTCATGCCGCCCGGTTTCACTACGGCGGCGTATGCAGTGCCCTACGGCGCCTTCACTGGCTTTTTCGTGACAAGGATGCGTTATGGCTGACACTTACGACCTTATCGTCCTCGGCTCGGGTCCCGGCGGCTATGTCGCGGCGATCCGCGCGAGCCAGCTTGGCCTGAAGGTCGCGATCGTCGAGCGCGAACGGCTGGGCGGCATCTGCCTCAACTGGGGCTGTATCCCGACCAAGGCGCTGCTGCGCTCGGCCGAAGTCTATCATTACATGACCCATGCCGCGCAATACGGCCTGTCGGTCGAGAAGCCCTCGTTCAGCCTCGACAAGGTGGTCGATCGCAGCCGCAAGGTCGCGGGCCAGCTCAATGCGGGCGTCAAGGGCCTGATGAAGAAGAACAAGGTCGCCGTCCATGAGGGCGTCGGCACGATCACCGGTAAGGGCAAGCTGTCGGTCGTCCAGGGCGACAGGACCACCGAGCTAACGGCCAAGCACATCATCGTCGCGACCGGCGCGCGCGCCCGCGACCTGCCCTTCGCCAAGGCGGACGGCGAGCGCATCTGGACCTATCGCCATGCGATGGTGCCGCCCGCCATGCCGACCAAGCTGCTGGTCATCGGATCGGGCGCGATCGGCGTCGAGTTCGCCAGCTTCTACAACGACATGGGCGCGGAAGTGACCATCGTCGAGATGCTCGACCGGATCATGCCGGTCGAGGACGCCGAAGTCAGCGAGTTCATGACCAAGCAGCTGACCAAGTTCGGCATGACCATCAAGACCAAGACCGGCCTTGAGAAGCTGGAGGCGACCGCATCGGGCGTGAAGGCCGCGATGAAGGGCCCCGACGGCAAGGTCGAGACGGCCGAGTTCAGCCATGCGATCGTCGCCATCGGCATCGTCCCCAACACCGAGAATATCGGTCTGGACAAGCTGGGCATCGAAACCGATCGCGGCCACATCAAGACCGATGGCTATGGCCGTACGAACGTCGACGGCATCTGGGCGATCGGCGACGTGACCGGCGCGCCCTGGCTGGCGCACAAGGCGAGCCATGAGGGCGTGATCGCGGCAGAGGCCATCGCACAGGCGCTGGGCAACAAGGATGTCCACCCGCATGCGATGGACAAGGGCAACATCCCGGGCTGCACCTATTCGCGTCCGCAGGTCGCCAGCGTGGGCTTCACCGAGGCCAAGGCCAAGGAAGCGGGCTACGAGGTGAAGGTCGGTAAGTTCCCCTTCATCGGCAACGGCAAGGCGATCGCGCTGGGCGAGGCGGAAGGCTTCGTGAAGACGGTGTTCGATGCCAAGACCGGCGAACTGCTGGGCGCGCACATGGTCGGCGCGGAAGTGACCGAGATGATCCAGGGCTATGTCGTCGCCCGCCAGCTGGAGACGACCGAGGCCGAGCTGATGGAAACGGTGTTCGCGCACCCGACCATCTCGGAATCGATGCATGAGTCGGTGCTGGCCGCCTATGGGCGCGCGCTGCACATCTGATTTTTTCCGACCGGATTATGGGAAGGGGCTCGCGGTTGCGGGCCCCTTTTCGTTTGGGACGAACCCTACCAATAGGCGGTCATGAGTTCGGTGACCCAGTCGGGTTGCTCCACTGGCCCACGCGGCAGAAATTCCCGCATGACCGGCTTGATGTCGATGACTGGCGTACCGTCGATCGCATCCAGTCCCTCGACCGTGAGGCTTGTGCCATCGATCGCCACGATGCGGCAGATCGTGACACCCAGACGATTGGGCCGGTTCTTGCCGCGCTGGGCGAAAATGCCGGTGAGGGGCCAGTCGGCACGGCCACGCGGGTGGCGGGCGCCTGTTTCGATCCGGTCCGGCGACACCCGGTCGAACAGGAACAGGATTTCGGCGTGGCTGAATGCTTCGAGTCCCGCCAGCGCTTCCGCGCCGAAGCGGGATGCGTCCAGTTCGATCGTGGAGCGGCTGGCGCCCCAATCATCGTCGATCGGATCGGCCCGACCGCCATGGACATGGCCTATGGCTTCAATCGTGTAGGTCATGGCTGATGCTCCTTGGTATTCGATCATGGCTCCGTACGGGACAGGTCAGTGATGATCGCATGGCTTTCACGCATTTGGGCGAAGTCCGCCGCCAGCAGGCCCATCGTCACGTCGAATATCGTCCGCGCATCGAGCCCGGCGGAGGGCAGATCGAAGCCGATCACCGCATCGGTCACGACCGTCACCACAAAGCCCAAATCGCTGGCCGAGCGTACCGTCGAATTGACACAGAACCCCGCCACCGCGCCGACAACGAAAAGATGCGCGATGCCCCGCTCGCGTAAATGGGTTTCGAGCGACGTACTGGGGAAGGCGGAGGAGGTGGTTTTCACCAGTACCGTCTCGTCCGGCCATTGCCGCGCACAGGCCATCGGCGGATATCCCGGCGCATCGGGGTGCAGGGGCGAGGCGGGATCGGGTTCGGCATGGCGGACATGGATCACCGGACGTCCTGCGTCGCGAAAAGCGTCGGCCAGCGCTTCGATGGCGGTAGGCGCACCCCCATTGACGTGCGGCCTTCCGTCCTCGATCCGCTGTTGCATCACCATCTGCATGTCGATGATCAGAAGCGCGGAGTCATTGTCCAAGGCCTGTCCCTCCATGGCAGAGCGATGTTAGGCGGAGCCGGGCGTTCGGGCTAGCCCATGACGCAAGGCTTATGCCTGCCGATCGGCATCGCCATGCAGCGATGCACCGCATTCCGCTTGCGAAACATCTGCTTTTGGCGGCATCGCTTGCTGGCCTATGACCCGAGCCCATAGCCACCGCCTGCGCATCATCGTCGCCACGCTGGTCCTGTTCGGGCTGAGCCTGGTCATCTTCGCGCCCGGCTATGTCGAGTATGACAGTGTCGGCCAATATGCGCAGGTCCTGAGCGGCGACTATGACGACTGGCATCCGCCGATCATGGCGCGGCTGTGGTCGCTGTTCGCCGGGCATGGGGCCGGGCCGATGCTGGCGGTGCAGCTTGGCGGTTGGTGGCTGGGGCTGGGCGGCATCGCGGCGGGGATCGTCGACCGGCGGCCACGCGCGGCGTTGCTGGTGCTGGCGATCGGGCTGGTGCCGCCCTGGCTGGGCTGGCAGGTCGCGATCCTGAAGGATGCGCAGATGACCGGCGCGACGCTGGCGGCGGTCGGGATCGTCGGCTGGTGGCGGTTGCGGGGGGAAAGGGTGCCCCCGGCCGCGTGGTGCGTCGCCGCGTTGCTGCTGACCTATGCCGCGCTGGTTCGGGCCAATGCGATCTTTGCCGTCGCACCGCTGATCGCCCTGCTGGTCGCGACACGCTGGTCGGTCCGGATCGCGATCACCGTCGCGCTGACGCTCGTCACACTTGCGCTGTCGCCGATCGTCAATCACCGTCTGCTGGGTGCGCGCGACAGCGGTGTGGCACGGACCCAGGCACTCTATGATCTGGCGGGCATCGCGACGCGGGTGCCCTATGATCCCCGGCTGGGCTTTTCCCCGGCCGAGGTGGCGGAGATGCGGGAGCGGCACTGCGTCAAGGCGTTCTTCTGGGATGCGCTGGGCGAGCCGAACCGCTGCGGCACGTCGCTGAAACGGTTCGAGACGATGGCCCCCGGCACGCTCTATGCGCGCTTGGCCCCGGCCATCCTGCATCATCCGGTCGCCTATGCCGAGCAGCGATTGGCGCATGTCAATTCGACCTGGCGGCTCTGGGTGCCGTCGCGCTGGCCCAATGCCGTGCCGCCGCAGAGCAGCGAACCCAATGACCTGCATCTCGGCCAGCCGGGCCGCGTCGCGCTGGCGTGGCAGCGCATGGCCGGGCCATGGGTCGACATGCCCGTCATGTGGCCGATCGTCTGGCTGATCCTGGCAGCGGGCGGTCTGGCGGTCACGCGCGGACGCGGGCTGGCGGGGGCGCTGTTCGGCTCGGCGCTGGGGCTCGAGGCGAGCTTCCTGGTCATCAGCGTGGCGTCCGATTTCCGCTATCACCTCTGGCCGGTCATGGCCTGCGCATTGGGGCTGGTGCTTGCCAAGCCATGGACGGGCGAGCGGTGGATCGTGCGGGCGGCGGGGGGCGTGCTGCTGTTGGCGGTGATCCTGGGCGGGGTCGCGCGAATGACCTTGCCGGTGCCGCCGCAAAGCTATGAGGCGATGCTCGGTTGAACCTGAAATCGTGCGGGCGGCGTTGATGGCCCAGAAAGGAGCCGTCCATGGCTGAGGATCACGATCAGATTTACACCGATTTCCAGGAGGCTGTGAACATGGCCCCCGCCACGCTGGAAAAGTTTCTGGACACCGACGAGTCGAAGGATGTCGGCCAGAAAAAGGGCGGCTCGGACGAGAGCGTCGGGCATGAGTCTGGCCGCAAGATCGTCGCGATCAAGCGCAAGAAGAAGGCGGACCTGACCGACGACGACTATGCGCATATGAAGAAGGTCGTCGGCTATGTGCACCGCCATCTGAAGCAGGGCGGGCCGGACAAGGATGTCGAACACTCGCCGTGGCGCTATTCGTTGATGAACTGGGGGCATGATCCGTTGAAGGATTGAGGGGCGTAGGGCCCCTGCTCCGTTCCGTCTGCAGCGACGTCGGAGGTCATGAATGTTTGACCGCCTCGCTACACTTTACCACCCCGGCCTCCGCCGGGGTGGCGGCCTGACTGGACCGGTCTGTCCGTGGCCTTCGACTTCGCTCAGGCTGAACGGCGATGGGCGATAAGAAAAAGGGCCCGGCCTTTCGACCGAGCCCCTTCCTCATTCAGATTCGAAAGATCAGGCCGCGACGTCGTACGGCTTGATCTCACCCGCCAGGTACAGGTTGCGGGCCTTGGCGCGGCTCAGCTTGCCCGAGCTGGTGCGCGGCAGGGTACGCGGCGGGATTAGTTCGATCACGCAGTTCATGCCCGTCACCGCACGCACGCGCTCGCGGATCTCGTCGCGCAGGCGGGCACGTTCCTCGTCATCCGAGCTGCGGCACTGGACCAGTACGGCGGGGGTTTCCTCGCCACCCGGGGTCGTGATGGCGAAGGCGGCGATGTCGCCCGCCTTGAAGCCCGGCAGCTGCTCGACCGCCCATTCAATGTCCTGCGGCCAGTGATTGCGGCCGTTGACGATGATCATGTCCTTGGCGCGGCCGACAATGTAGATATAGCCCTTCGACATGTAGCCCATGTCGCCGGTGTCGAGCCAGCCATCCACCAGACAGGCATCGGTCGCGGCCTGGTCGCGGAAATAGCCGACCATGACCGACGGGCCCTTGCACCACACCTTGCCGATCGCGCCGTCGGGCAGGGGGGTGCCGTCCTCTTCGCGGATCTCGATCACCATGTCGCGCGCGGGCTTGCCGCAGTTGACGATGGCGCGGAAACGCTGCGGCCGGTCGGCCCCTTGTGCGCCGCCCGACAACTGGGTTTCCTCGACCAGCTCGACGCGGATGCCTTCGCCCGGCGGCATGATCGACACCGCCAGCGTCGCCTCGGCCAGGCCATAGGATGGCAGGAAGGCGGTGGCCGGGAAGCCCGCATCGGCAAAGGCGTCGACGAAGCTCTGCATCACGTCGGGGCGGATCATGTCCGCGCCATTGCCCGCGATGCGCCAGCGTGACAGGTCGAAGCGGTCCGACGCCTTGGTCTGCGACGAGATGCGACGCGCGCAGATGTCATAACCGAAGGTCGGCGAGTAGCTGACCGAAGTACCCGGATTGCGGCTGATCATGTCCAGCCACGCCAGCGGACGGCGGGCGAAATCCTCGGTCTTCAGATAGTCGGTCGACACCTGGTTGGCGACCGGCGACAGGAAGCAGCCGACCAGGCCCATGTCGTGATACCAGGGCAGCCAAGAGACGCAGCGGTCGCTTTCCTGGATCTTCATGCCATGGCTGTGCGCGGCCAGGTTGTTCAGCAGCGCATGGTGGGTGATCGCCACGCCATGCGGGAAACGGGTCGAGCCGCTGGAGTATTGCAGATAGGCGATCGCTTCGGGATCGGCCTGCGGCAGTTCCACTTCGGGTGCCTCGCGCGTGGCGAAGCTGGCCCAGTCGATCCCCTCGACGCCCGCGGCCTCGGCGGCGGCACCCGCCATCTGGGCCAGCTCGGGCGGGTAGATCAGCATCTTGGGGTCGCAGCTGGCCAGCTGGACGCGAAGCTGCTCGATATAGCTGTCACGCCCGCCGAACGAGGTCGGCAGCGGCAGCGGCACCGGCCAGGCACCCGCATAAACGACGCCGAAGAACAGCGCGGCGAATTCGGGAACGGTTTCGGCGACCAGCGCGATCCGCTCCTCGGGCTTTACGCCGCTGGCGATCAGGCGGCGGGCGCAGACCAGCGCATCCTCGCGCAGTTCGGAAAAGGGATAGGGGCGCGACAGGGTGCCGCGTGCATCGTGGAAGTTCAGCCCGCGCGAGCCCGACGCGGCATAGTCCAGCGCTTCGCCCAGCGTATCGAAGTCGGCGAAGCGGCGCGGCAGCGCATCTTCGGTCGGCGTCGCGATGATGGCGCGCGCGTCGTCCTGATGGTGCTCGATCGTCATGGCCTTGCCTTCGTTCCTTATGCTTTTGCGCGCCCGCGGATGTTCGAGCGGGTGCGTGATCGTTTTATGCCGCAGGTACCGGCTTCCCGCGTTCTAATTCCGGTGTCAGTGTGGCACAAACAAGGCGTGTCCGCCGATCGTCGCCCGCCCAAGCCCCTTGACCCCAAATTGCTCGACAATCTCGCGCTGCGTTATGTCGAACGCTTCGCGACGACCGAGGGAAAGCTGGTCGATTACCTGACCCGCAAGCTGCGCGAAAGGGGCTGGGCGGCGGATATCGCACCCGATGCGCGGGGATTGGCCGCGCGGATGGTCGAACTCGGCTATATCGACGATCGCGCCTATGCCGAGGCCAAGGCCGCGTCGCTGGCCAGGCGCGGGTTGGGCGCGCGACGGGTCGCACAGGCGCTGCATGCCGCGAGGGTGGGGGCGGAGGATCACGAGGCGATCGCTCCCCAGATGGCCGAGGCGGCGCGCGGGGCCGCACTCGCCTTTGCGCGGCGCAGGCGAATCGGGCCCTATGCCACCGGGGAAGCCGACCGGGCGCTGCGCGAAAAGCAGCTCGGCGCGATGTTGCGGGCGGGGCATGGCATGGACCTGTCGCGTCGGATCGTGGCGGCGGCACCCGGCGATATGCTCGACGACGAGGATTTCTGAGCCATCTGCGGCATCTTTTGGCGCCCTAAGGTCCCTTTTGCTGCGTCCGTCCCATCGCGAAGCATCAAAAATGAACGCCGTCGCATTGCGAGTGCGAACAATGATGCTAGCAATAGGGTCAAGGGTGCGATGATGCTGGATGAAACGCCAAGTACAGGGGGCGGCATCGACGGCGAAACGGCGGATAGCGCCGTGGGGCTGGCGGGGGTCGTAAAATGGTTCGACGTGACGCGGGGCTTCGGCTTCGTGGTCGCGGACGATCCGTCATACGGGGACGTGCTGGTGCACTTCACCGTGTTGCAGGCGCATGGGCGACGCAGCCTGCCCGAGGGGGCACGGGTCACGCTGACCGCTATGCGCAGCGGGCGCGGTTACCAGGCGCGCGAGGTGATCGCGATCGACCTGACCCATGCTGTACCCGAACAGCCGCGACGGCCGCGATCGCCCGACCGGGTCGATCCGGTCGCGCTGGTCGATGCGGCGGGTACGCCCGAATCGGTATCGGTCAAATGGTTCAACCGGCTGAAGGGCTATGGCTTCCTGCTGCGCGATCGCGACGGGGCGGATATCTTCGTGCATATGGAAACCCTGCGGCGCGGCGGTATCCTGGAGGTGGAGCCGGGCCAGCCGCTGGCCGCCCGGATCGTCGACGGGCCAAAGGGGCCGTTGGCGGTGATCGTGACGGAGCAGGACGCATCATGACGAAGACGGGCTGGGGGATCGCCGTGACGGCGCTCGCACTGGCAGCCACCGGACTGTCCGGCTGCTCGGGCGGCGGAGCCACCACGGAGCAGGCGGGCAAGACCGCAGCCGAAACCGTGCCGGTGACCATCACCACCGCGCAGGGCAAGCATGTCTTCAAGGTCGAGCGGGCGCGCACCGCCGCCGAGCAGGAACAGGGGCTGATGTACCGCACCGACCTGACGCCCGATGGCGGCATGTTGTTCGCGCCCTATCCCCCCGAAGGCGGTGGCCCGCGCGAGGCGAGTTTCTGGATGAAGAACACCCCGACCTCGCTCGACATCCTGTTCCTGCGCGCCGACGGTACGATCGCGCGCATCGCCGAGAACACCGCGCCGTTCAGCCAGACCCCGATCCCCTCCGGCGAACCGGTCGCCGCCGTGCTGGAACTGGTCGGCGGGCGTTCGGCCGAACTGGGCATCTCGGAAGGCGATTCGGTTTCCTGGCCGAAGTGATGCCGTCGGGGGAAGCGAGAATAGCCCTCTAATCCCCGACAGGTGACAGCCAATGCCATCTGAACCAAGCCTCTCCCCTCCCGCAGGCGGGAGGGGCTGGGGAATGGCGATGTCTCATCGAGACCATTGTTTGTGGCACAGCCCCCACCCCAAACCCCTCCCCCCTGCCGGGAGGAGGGGCTTCAAAGGTGGAAACGCCATCCCCCGCTCCATGAGGTCGCCCGTCATGGAGACATGCCACCCGAACCAAGCCTCCCCCCTCCCGCAGGCGGGAGGGGCTGGGGGAGGACGGTATCTCATCGAGACCACCCCTTGCGGCATCACCCCCATATCGCCCCGCCCATACGAACGCGGTTGAAGGCTGGCGAGAGCCGGGCTACACGGCGCGGCATGGGCATCAACCTCAATCCCTTCACCTGGTGGAACGGCGCCACCATCGGCACCTGGTTCGGTCTGCGCGGCAAGGCGCAGGTGGGCGAGGACGCGCATGGCAACGTCTATTACGAGGGCGGCGTCGATACCGCCGGTCGCGCGCGTCGCTGGGTGATCTACAACGGCTCGAACGATGCCAGCCGGGTTCCGGCGGAGTGGTTCAGCTGGCTGCATCATCAGGTCGATGACGTGCCCGACCGCTCGCTGCCGCCGCGCCGTGCGTGGCAGAAGCCCGCCATTCCCAACATGACCGGCACGGCCATGGCCTATCGTCCGTCGGGCGCGCTGGAAAAGGGTGGCCAGCGTCAGGCCGCGACCGGCGATTATGAAGCCTGGACGCCGGAGGGGTGAAGGCCGCACGCTGGCTGGCCGGGGTGACGCTGGCCGCAGCGCTCGGTGTCGGTGGCTGGTTCGGCTATCACGCGCTGAGCGACAAGGGCGGCCAGGACACGGCCGAATCGGCGGTCAGCCAGATCCTGCCCGATCGTCCCGGCGCGGCGTCGGGTATCGAGTCGGTCGATGGTGCCCAGGCGGCGCTGCCCAGCGGCGGTACGCCGATGGCCGAGCGGGTCGCGGTGATCGGCCTGCTCAACAAGCGCAACGGCGTATCGCGTGACCTGACGCTGAAACCCGGCCAGGCGATCCGCGTCGGCGATGTCGTCGTGCGTCTGCGCGCCTGCGAAAAAACCGCCTCCTGGGAGGCCGAGCAGTTGACCGGTGCCTTCGTGCAGATGGACGTGCGCGGCGCGGATCAGCATTGGAAGCGCGTATTCTCGGGCTGGCTGTACAAGGAGCGTCCGGCGCTCAACGTCGTGCTGCACCCGGTCTACGACGTCTGGGCCAAGAGCTGCACGATGTCCTGGCCGGAAACCGGACCGGAGACGGTCCCGGCGTCCGTTCCCGGCCCCGCGCCCAAGCGGTCGAGCACGGCGAAGTCGCCAGGTGCCGAGGCTCCTGCCGCCGACGTCCCCGGCGCGACCACGCCCGCCAATGCGTCGGACAATAGCGCGACATAGGCCTCGCGCCCGATTTCGATCGCCCCCATGGTCGAGAGATGCGGCGTCTGGAACTGACAGTCGAGCAGGGTGTAGCCGCCGACGCGCAGCCGGGCGGCAAGCCAGGTCAGCGCCACCTTCGATGCGTCGGTCCGGCGGCTGACCATCGATTCGCCGAAAAAGGCGCGGCCCAGCGCCAGGCCGTACAGGCCGCCGACCAGTTCATCCCCGTCCCAGCACTCGACCGAATGGGCAAAACCCATGTCGAACAGGTCGATGAACACCCGCTCGATCGCATAGTTGATCCAGGTTTCCGGCCGGTCGGGGACGCTTTCCGCACAGAGCCGGATGATCGATTCGAACGCGGTGTCGGCGGTCACGCGGAACCGGTCGCGGGCCACGGTCTTGCGCAGCGAGCGCGACAGGTGAAGCCCGTCGAGCGGCAGGATCGCGCGCTTGCGCGGCTCGACCCAATAGACATGGTCGGTGTCGCGCGTATCGGCCATCGGAAAGACGCCGACGGCATAGGCCCCGAGCACCAGATGCGGGGTCAGCCGTTCGACGGCACCGGGCTCGTCGCGCCGGCTCATCCCCCGGCCATGCGCCGCTCGACGGCGCGCCACAACTCGGCATAGGCGTTCGCGGCGCTGCTGCGCGGCGCGAAGGCGCCTACGGGCGCACGATGCTCGCCCATCGTCTCGACCAGGCTGGCCATCGGGATGACCGGCCAGTCGGGATGGGCGGCCAGCGCCTCGGCATGGAGGCGGCGGCGGCGATCGACCATGACGTGCACCGGCAACAGGGGAACGCGGCCCCGGACATGGCCGTCCACCACCTCCAGCGCGCGGGTGGCGAGCGCGGAGGGGACCACCGGCACCACGACCAGGTCGACGGCGCGCAACACCTGCTCGGTCGTTTCGGTCAGGCCCGGCGGACAGTCGAGGATGACGGTGTCATAATCGTCCAGCCCCTCGATCAGCTTGTCCAGCCGCTTCTTCTTGGCGATCTCGTGGAACAGGAGGTCCAGGCCGCGCAGCGAATCATCGGCACCGACCAGCGACAGGCGCGGTATGGTGGTCGGGCGGATCAGCCGGTCGACCGCGATATCGCGCGAGAACATCGCCTGGGCGCGGTCGCCGGGGGCGGGGCCGCCCAGCAGCCAGGTCGAGGCGGCCTGGGGGTCGAGGTCCCAGAGCAGCGTGCGACGCGCACACAGGCTGGCGGCGCACCAGGCCAGGTTGACCGCCATGCTGGTCTTTCCCACGCCGCCCTTCAGGCTGTAGATCGCGATTGCGGCCACGACGCCGTTCAACCTCCCTGTTCGCCCCCGCGGAACATCGCGCTCCACGAAAAAGGCCGACGGGAGATATCCCCGCCGGCCGGTTTTCGATCAAGTCCTTATCGTGCGTCAACCGGTGGCCCGGCCGCGATAAGGCGAATCTGACGCTACGAAATCAGATGTGACAGACCTGCGCGGCCTTGGTCGGCGTGGTCAGGGTGATCGACTTCTCGTTGCCGGTCATCTTCCAGCCGCCCTCGGCGGTCAGGGGCTCGCCGGCGGCCGGGGCCTTCAGCACGACGGGCGTGTCGCCTTCCTTCAGGCGGACATTGGCCTGCTTGTCACCCTGGAAGAAGGTGACGAGGGCCAGGCTGTTGTCCTTGCAACGGAAGCTCTTCTCCGCCTTGATGGCGGGCGGCAGCTCGACCGGTGCGCGGTTGGCGAGGACGTTGGCCATGGGATCGGGGTTGATGTCGACAACCTCGGGCTGGCTGGGCTTGGAATTGCAGGCTGCCAGGGCGAGCAGCGGTGCGGCGATCAGGACTGGGAGGAGGCTCTTCATAGCGGTTGGGTGCTTCGCAAATGCAGCAACCCGGCGTCAAGCATGACCTGCACGTCACGGCGTCCATGTCCAACATTTACGCGACGGATTGACGTGCAGGGGGTAGCGCTATCGCGTGGGATGTTGCCCGCGCTTGCCGCCCCCCAAGCAAGGCTTTGCTTGCCCGAAAGCGGGGCAGGGGCCATCTAGCGGGCATGGAAGTGATCTCCGACACGCTGGCCCTGATCGGCAACACCCCGCTCGTTCGCCTGAAGGGGCCGAGCGAGGCCACGGGCTGCGACATTTACGGCAAGTGCGAATTTGCCAATCCCGGCGCGAGCGTCAAGGATCGCGCCGCCCTGTTCATCGTCGAGGATGCCGAGGCGCGGGGGCTGCTGCGCCCCGGCGGCACGATCGTCGAGGGGACGGCGGGCAATACCGGCATCGGTCTGGCGCTGGTCGCCAATGCCAAGGGTTATCGCACGATCATCGTCATGCCCGAGACGCAGAGCCGGGAGAAGATGGACACGCTGCGCGCGCTGGGGGCCGAATTGGTGCTGGTGCCCGCCGCGCCCTATTCCAGCCCCTGCCATTTCGTCCACACCTCGCGCCGGATCGCCGAGGAAACCGAGAATGCCATCTGGGCCAACCAGTTCGACAATATCGCCAACCGGCGTGCGCATATCGTCGGTACGGCGGAAGAGATCTGGAACCAGATGGGCGGACGGATCGATGGCTTTACCTGCGCGGCCGGGACCGGCGGCACGCTGGCCGGGGTCGGCCTGGGGCTGAAGGCGCACGACGAATCGGTGACGATCGCGCTCAGCGATCCGCATGGCGCGGCGCTGTACGACTATTACGCGCATGGCGAGTTGAAGTCGGAAGGGTCTTCGGTCGCCGAGGGAATCGGCCAAGGGCGGATCACTGCCAACCTTGAAGGTGCGCCGATCGATACCCAATTCCGTCTCTCGGACGCCGAGGGTTGGTACTGGGTCCAGCGTTTGTTGAGCGAGGAGGGCCTGTGCCTGGGCCTGTCTTCGGGCATCAACGTCGCGGGCGCGGTGGCGCTGGCAAAGGCTTTGGGGCCCGACAAACGTATCGCAACCATTTTGTGCGATACCGGGTTTCGCTACCTCTCCACGCTCCACAATCCGGAGTGGCGGGCCGAGAAGGGGCTATAGGCGCGACGTTGCCCTGCGCCAGAGGTCGACAGGACGCCGTGCGCAGGATAGTAACGCTTCATCCCATGAAATCGCCCGACCATCATCATATCATGCAGCGTGTCAAAGTCGGCATGATCGGCCTTGCCGCGGTGATCCTGTTGATCGGCATCGCCAGCACGATTCTGGGATCGCTCAACCGAGACGAACCGCCCGCAGCTGCGGCTGCCGCGGCGCAGGCCAATATGGTCGCGGACATGACTGCGACCAACACCGCCACCCCGTCGGTCAGCGAACCACTGGCCGAATTGGGCGTTGCGCCCGCTCCGGTAAACAGCCAGGCCCCTGCCGCACCTGTGCGCTGAGCATAGGCGAAGCGGGCCGGAAACGCCGGCCGGAGCGATTTTCTTGTCGGACATGGCAAGACTGCGGAACCGAGTCCGAATCGGCCTTTTTGCTTAATAAAAATTAAGTTTGCTCTGATCGCTTTTGCCGTCGCTCGTGCCGGGGAAATCCGGGGACGGGCGATCGGGCATGGCGGATTTCCGACATTTTCAAGGTCTCCGGCGCGCGCGCATTCCCGAGATGCGGCCAGTGGTTCGTCGCATAACTGCCGATTCTGGGGCCGTTTCCCCGATCATCCCCAAAAATCCCGTTGCCTCCCGGTTCCACTGTCGATAAACCAAATCCAACAGAGGGGCAGGCTCACTGTTGACCAGAAATGGTCGGAATGCGGCGATGGTCGGATTCCGAGACGGTGAGGCCTTGCGCGCCATGTGCGAGGTTGGCGTGTCCGATAGGGGTTTGTATCAGGGAAGTGGCATTGGCCTTGTCGACGACAAGGGTCGCGTTGCCATTCCCAATGCGCTCCGATCCACGCTGGCTCAAAATGCGCCGCGCCCCGACGGAAAAGATGGCGGGACCATCATCATCGCTGTCCATGAAACCGAGCGCTGCCTGATCGCGTATGACCCGGGTTATGTTGCCGTGCTGAAACAGGAACTGGACGCGCGGACCGAGATGTCGCGTGGGCCGGACGGCCGTATCGACTATAATATCAAGCGCGATCTGGCGAATGGCGAGGCCGTGCCCTTCGACGGGTCGGGCCGTTTCATCATGCCGGGCTTTCCACGCTTTCACGCGGGGATCGCGGGGCACGCCTTTTTCTGGGGCACGTTCGACTATATCGAAATCTGGGATCCCAAGACGCTGGTCGACACCCCCGGCCTGCCCGCAAAGATGATCTCGGCGGCGCGTTTCCACTGCCAGGAAAAGGGCATCGCCTTGTGAGTGCTGCCCCGAACGACGCCCCGCACATTCCCGTCCTGCTTGACGAAGTCCTCGACGCGCTCGCCATCGCCCCCGGTGAGACGCATGTCGACGGCACGTTCGGCGCGGGTGGCTATACCCGCGCCATGCTGGGCCGGGGCGCGAAAGTCATCGCCTTCGATCGCGATCCCGACGCGATCGCCAATGGCCAGGCGCTGGTCGCCGCCGAGCCGGGGCTGGCCCTGGTCCACCGCGAGTTTTCCGGCCTTGATCAGGAACTCGACGCCCGTGTCGACGGCGTGGTGCTGGACATCGGGGTGTCCTCGATGCAGCTCGACCAGGCGGAGCGCGGCTTTTCCTTCCAGGGTGACGGCCCGCTCGACATGCGCATGGCGCAGGCGGGCGAGTCGGCGGCCGATTTCTTGAACACCGCCGACGAAGCCGCGATCGCCGACGTCCTCTATCATTATGGCGAAGAGCCGCGCTCGCGCCGCGTCGCGCAGGCGATCGTCGCCGCGCGGCCGTTGACCCGTACCGGCGAACTGGCCGCCGTCGTGCGCCGGGCGCTCGGCTACCGTCCGCACGACAAGAAGGATCCGGCGACGCGGACCTTCCAGGCGATCCGCATCCATGTGAACCGCGAACTGGACGAGCTGGCCGAAGGGCTGGCCGCGGCCGAGCGTGCGTTGAAGCCGGGCGGTCGCCTGGTCGTGGTCACGTTTCACAGTCTGGAAGATCGCATGGTCAAGCGCTTCTTCCGCGAGCGCGCCGGGCAGATGCCGGGCGGGTCGCGCCATATGCCCGAACAGGCGGCGGCGCGGGCACCCAGCTTTGCCCAGGTCGGCAAGGCGGTGCGTGCCGGAGAGGTAGAGTTGGCCCGCAATCCGCGCGCGCGTTCGGCGACGCTGCGTTTTGCGACGCGTACGGAATCCCCCGCCTGGTCGGTGGGACAGTCTGTGGCAGGGGGACGGGACGGGGCGCCGGGGGGCGAGTTGAGTCAGGAGTTTGGCGTATGACGGCGGCGTATCGGTTCAAGGGGATAGGGTGGTTCGGGAGCTGCGTGGCAGTGGTCCTGGGCTTCTACCTTGTGTCCTTGCAGGTGGCGGCGGAGCGAAAGAAGCTCGACGACGTCAACGCCCGCATCGCCACCGCCCAGCGTGACATTCGCGCGCTGGAGACCGAGTTCGACACCCGCGCCAACCTGGTGCAGCTGGAGAAGTGGAACGGCGACACGCTGGCCCTAACTGCGCCGATCGCCGGGCAGTTCGTGGGTGACGAGGCGCAGCTGGCCTCGCTCGACGTCACGCATGGCCCCGCCCCCGGGACCGTGCAGACCGCCGCGCTGCTGGTGCCGTCGCAGCCCGCTCCGGTCGCTCCCCCCGCCGCCGAAGCCGTCGCCCTCGCCGCCGCCACGACCGCGCCCGCGCCCGCCAAGCCCAACGCACCCGCCCCCGTCGTGCGCTTGGCCAAGGTCGACCTGCCCAAGCCGCAGGTCGTGAAGGCCGTTTCCGAGCGCGTCGTCGTCTCCAAGGCGGCCAAGCCCGCCCCGATCGCCACCGTGCGCACCGCCGCCGCCGTGGCGAAGGTCCGGCCGCAGGCGGTCGCGATGCTCGACCGCCAGCTATTGTCCGACACGACGCTGGGCGACATTCTGAAAGGCGCCAAGACCGAATCGCGGCGGCGGCGTTGAGCGTTCTGGTCGCGCGTCCCGTCGGAACGCAGCGTACCGCCGGCCAGCGCCACGCGCTGGTCGCGACGACGCATATGCGTCTGATGATGCTGATGATGTTGTTCGGCGCGGCGGTGCTCGTCGTGATCGGGCGGCTGATGCTGCTGGCGGTGTTCGCCGGACCCGCCGATGCGGCGACGCGGACCGCCACGCTGGCGGCGCGCGGCGATATCGTCGACCGCAACGGCGCGCCGCTGGCCCGCACGATCGATAGCTGGACGATCGCGGTCCATCCGAAGAAGCTGATCGGCGACCCGATGGAGGTCGCCGCACGCCTGGCCGCGCTGATGCCCGATCGCGGTGACCAGGCCTGGTTCTACAACCAGCTGACCCGCAAGGCGAATTTCGTCTACCTGCAACGCCGCGCCAGTCCCACGCTGGTCGAGCAGGTCAATGCCATCGGCGAGCCCGGCCTGGTCTTCGACCGCGAGACGCAGCGCCTGTACCCGCAATCGGCGCTCGCCGCCCACGCGCTCGGCTTCCTGTCGACCGATGGGCACGGGATGAGCGGCATGGAGCGTGTGCTCGACGAGCGGCTGCTCAACCCGGCGCAGGCGGGCAAGCCCGTCGCGCTGTCGATCGACACCCGTGCACAGGCCGCGCTGGAGAGCGAACTCGGCCGGGCGATGAACACCTTCTCGGCGCGGGGCGGCGGTGGCATCATCCTGGACGTGCACACCGGCGAGGTGATCGCGATGGTCTCGCTGCCCACCTTCAACCCGAACCGGGTCGGCATGGCGGGCACCGAGGAACTGCGCAACATCACCACGCAGAGCGTGTTCGAACTGGGGTCGACCTTCAAGCCGATCACCATGGCGGTGGCGATGGAGAACGGTGTCGTGACCTCGATGGCGCGGCGCTTCGATGCGACCCATCCGCTGAAGGTCGGCGGCTATACCATCCATGACGAACAGGGCGACCCCAAGCGCTGGCTGAACATGGCCGAGACGCTGATCTATTCGTCCAACATCGCCACCGCGCGCATCGCCGACGAGATCGGGCCGCAGCGGATGCAGACGATGTTCAAGAAACTGGGCTTCGATACCAAGCCGGATATCGAGCTGCGGGAGAAGGGCCGTCCGCTGCTGCCGACCTATTGGGCGCGCACGACGACGATGACCACCGCCTATGGCCATGGCATCGCGGTGACGCCGCTGCATCTGGCCTCGGCCTATGCTACTTTGGTCAATGGCGGCATCTGGCGGCCCGCGACGCTGATGAAGGTCGAGCCGGGTCATGGTGCCGCGGGCCGCCGCGTGATCAGCGAGGCGACCAGTGCGCGGATGCGCCAGATGTTGCGCCTGATCGTGATGCGCGGCACGGGACGCAAGGGCGATGCGCCCGGCTACCGCGTGGGGGGCAAGACCGGCACCGCCGAGGCGGCGGTCGCGGGCGGCTATGATCGGTCGCGCAACGTGGCTACCTTTGCGGCGGCGTTCCCGATGGATGCGCCGCGCTATGTGGTGCTGGCGATGCTCGACTCGCCAAAGGGGACGAAGGAGACCGGAGGGTGGAAGACCGCAGCCTGGAACGCGGCCCCGGTGGTGGGACGGACGATCACGCGGGTCGGCGCGATGCTGGGCGTCGTGCCCGACGCCAACAAGGACGTGGACGTATCGGACATCCTGCCGACCCTGTGGCAGGATCCCAAGGCGCCGCCGGTGGATGGACGATAAGGGGCGCGGCATGAAGCTGAACCAACTGGACCATGATATCACGGGCGAGGGCGGCGACGCCCTCGTCTCCGGTTTCGCGATCGACCATCGCAAGGTCGCGCCGGGCACCATCTTCGGCGCGTTCCAGGGCGCGCGGGTGAATGGCGAGGACTTCATCGCCGATGCGGTGCGCAGCGGTGCGGTGGCCGTCGTCGCCCGGCCCGAGGTGCGCGTCGAGGGCGCGGTCCACATCGCCTCGGACGAGCCGCGCGCGGTATTCGCCCGGCTGGCGGCGGCGTTCTTCGCGCCGTTCCCGGCCACCGCCGTGGCGGTGACGGGCACCAACGGCAAGACCTCGACCGTCGAGATGACGCGCCAGCTCTGGCGCATGGCGGGGCAACACGCGGCCTCGATCGGCACGCTGGGCGTCACCACCGCCGACGAGCGGACCTATACCGGCCTGACCACGCCCGACGTCGTGACCTTCCTGTCGAACGTCGCCGGGCTGGCGCGCGAGGGCGTCACCCATCTGGCGTTCGAGGCGTCGAGCCACGGCCTGACCCAGTATCGGACCGAGGGGCTGGAGGTGTCGGCGGCGGCGTTCACCAACCTGTCGCGCGATCACCTCGACTATCATGGCGACATGGGCGCGTATCTGGCGGCCAAGATGCGGCTGTTCTCCGAAGTGCTGTCGCCCGAGGGGACGGCGGTCGTCTGGGCCGATGACGTCCATAGCGGCCGGGTGATCGACCTGGCGCGGGCGCGCGGCAACAAGCTGGTAACGGTCGGCACGCGCGGCTCGACGCTGAAGCTGGTCGAGCGGCATCCGACCCTGCTGGGCCAGGGCCTGGTGATCGAGGACGAACACGGCGTCACCCACAAGGTGCAGTTGCCGCTGATCGGCGCCTATCAGGCGGCCAATGCGCTGGTGTCGGCCGGGCTGGTGCTGGCGACCGGCGGCGATATCACGACGACGCTGTCCAATCTGGCCCGGTTGCAGCCGGTGCGCGGGCGACTCGAGCGCGCCGCCATCGCGCGGAGCGGCGCGCCGGTCTATGTCGACTATGCCCATACCCCCGACGCGATCGAGGCGGCGATCTCCGCGCTCAAGCCCCATGCGGGCGGGCGACTGATCGTGGTGCTGGGCGCGGGCGGCGACCGCGATCCGGGCAAGCGCGAAGCGATGGGACAGGTCGCCTCGATGCAGGCCGACCGGGTGATCGTGACCGACGACAACCCCCGTACCGAAGACCCCGCCGCGATCCGTGCGCAGGTGATGCGCGGTGCGACCGGCGCGATCGAGATTGGCGATCGCCGCGCGGCCATCGCGGCCGCCATCGCCGAGGCGGGCGAGCAGGATATCGTCCTGATCGCGGGCAAGGGGCATGAACAGGGCCAGATCGTCGGCGACCTCGTCCTGCCCTTCGACGATGTGACCGTGGCGCGGGAGTGTGCGGCATGACCGTCCAACATCCGACCAAGACACCCCAGCCACCCCATGCCGACACCGCCCAGCCCGAGGCGGCGCCGCGTGTCCGCCCCAAGCTGTCGCTCCATTACGGGGCCAAGCCGGGGGGTGAGCGCAAATGACCCTGTGGACCGCCGCAGAGATCGCCGCCGCGACCGGTGGCACTGCGTCCGCCGACTTCACCGTCTCGGGTGTCGCTTTCGACAGCCGTGAGGTCGGTCCCGGCGACCTGTTCGTCGCGATGCTGGGCGAGGCGACCGATGGCCATCGCTTCCTCGACCAGGCGTTCGTGCAAGGGGCGGCGGGCGCGCTGGTTAGTAATGCGACCGGGCATCCCCATGTCCGTGTGACCGACAGCTTCCACGCACTGGAAGACCTGGCCCGTGCCAGTCGCGCGCGCACCGACGCGACGATCATCGGCGTCACCGGTTCGGTCGGCAAGACCAGCGCGAAGGAAGCGCTTTTTGCCGCGCTCGATCGCGGCTGGCGGGGGCGGGTGCACCGCTCGGTCAAGAGCTACAACAACCATACCGGCGTGCCGCTCAGCCTTGCGCGGATGCCGCGGGGCGTTCGTGCGGGCGTGTTCGAGATGGGGATGAACCATGCGGGGGAGCTGTCCGCGCTGACCGCGATAGTGCGCCCGCATATCGCGATCGTCACCGCCATCGCGCCCGCCCATACCGAGTTTTTCCCCGACGAGTCCGCCATCGCCGACGCCAAGGGAGAGATCTTCCAGGGGCTACAGCCCGGCGGTACCGCGATCATTCCCTATGACAGCCCTCATCGTGACCGCCTGATCGCCGCGGCCAGACCCTATGCCGACCGGATCGTGACCTTCGGCTTCGATCCCGCCGCCGATGTCCGCGCGGTCGAGGCGATCCGCAGCGCGAACGGCGGCAGCTTCGTCACCGCCAGGCTGGGCGACAAGGAACTGAACTTCACCCTGTCGCAGCCGGGCAGGCATTGGGTGTCCAATGCGCTCGCGGTGCTGGCGGCGGTCGATGCGGCGGGCGGCGACCTGGGGCTGGCCGGGCTGGCGCTGGCCGAGCTGGGTGGGCTTGCCGGGCGCGGTGCGCGCTTCCGTGCGGCCAATGGTGCGCTGATCATCGACGAAAGCTACAACGCCAATCCCGCCTCGATGCGCGCCACGCTGGCCGTGCTGGCCGAGGAGCCGGGCCGCCATGTCGCGGTGCTGGGCGAGATGCGCGAACTGGGCGAGGACTCCGCCGACTATCACACCGGTCTGGCCGAGCCGATCGTGGCGGCGCGCGTCGAACGGGCGTTGCTGGTCGGCGAATCGATGGCGCCTTTGGCCGCCGTGCTTGAGGGGCGGGTCGATTTCGTTCATGTGGCGGACGCGAAGGCCGCGCGCGAGGCGCTGGCCGCTATCATCGCACCCGATGACGTGGTGCTGATAAAGGGGTCGAACGGGGTCGGGCTGTCGCGTGTCGTGGCGGCCCTGCGCGGCGACATCCCAACGGGCGGGGCGTGAGTTAGATGCTGTACTGGATCGCGGAGCATCTCGGGTTTCCGGGGCTTCTCAACCTCATCCGTTACCAGTCGTTCCGGACCGGCGCGACGGTCGCGACCGCCTTGCTGATCGGCCTGATCATCGGGCCGCGCTTCATCGGCTGGCTGCGCGTCCGTCAGGGCAAGGGGCAGCCGATCCGCGCCGACGGGCCGCAGACCCACCTCGCCAAGCGCGGCACGCCGACCATGGGCGGGCTGATGATCCTGACCAGCATGACGCTGTCCATCCTGATCTGGATGAACGTCTTCAATCCGTTCGTCTGGGCGTGCCTGTTCGTCACGCTGGGCTTCGGCGCGATCGGTTTCCTCGACGATTACGACAAGGTGCGAAAGGCCTCGACGGCGGGTGTGTCGGGCAAGACCCGGCTGCTGCTGGAGTTCGCCATTGCCGGCATCGCGGCGTGGATCATCATGGGGCAGAACGGGCCGCACCTGTACCTGCCCTTCACCTCGCGCATGTACATTGACCTCGGCTATTTCTACCCGCTGTTCGCCGCCTTCACGATCGTGGCGTTCGGCAATGCGGTGAACCTGACCGACGGGCTCGATGGCCTCGCGACCATGCCGGTCATCATCGCCAGCGTCGCGTTCATGGTGATCGTCTATCTGGCGGGCAACGTGAAGTTCGCTGATTATCTGGGCATCCCGCATGTGCCGGGTGCGGGCGAGTTGGCGATCTTCTGCGGCGCGGTGGTGGGGGCGGGCCTTGCCTTCCTGTGGTTCAACGCGCCCCCGGCGGCGGTGTTCATGGGCGACACCGGCAGCCTGGCGCTGGGCGGCGCGCTCGGCACCATCGCGGTCGTCGCGCATCACGAGATCGTGCTGGGCATCATCGGCGGCCTGTTCGTGGTCGAGGCGATGTCGGTGATCATCCAGGTGTTCTTCTACAAGCGGACCGGCAAGCGGGTGTTCCGCATGGCGCCGATCCACCATCATTTCGAACAGCTCGGCTGGTCGGAACCGACGGTGGTGATCCGCTTCTGGATCATCGCCTTCGTGCTGGCGCTGGCGGGCCTGTCGACGTTGAAGCTGCGATGATCGTCGCGCGCGACTGGGCGGGGAAACGTTACGCGGTGCTGGGGCTCGCACGCTCCGGCGCCGCGACCGTTTCGGCGCTGCTGGCTGGTGGGGCGAGCGTGGTGGCGTGGGACAGCGATCCCGCCAAGCGTGATGTTATCCTCCCCGGCACGGGGAGGGGGACCAGCGAAGCTGGTGGAGGGGGGGGGGCGCGAGGGGCATCCTTTGCCGAAGCCCCCCTCCACCACCAGCCTCCGGCTGGCGGTCCCCCTCCCCGTGCCGGGGAGGATCTGGTGATCGCCGATCTCGAGACCATCGACCTGTCCGGTTTCGATGCGCTGGTCGTGTCGCCGGGCGTGCCGCTGAACACCCATCCGCTGGCCGCGGCCGCTCGGGAAGCGGGCGTGCCGGTGATCGGCGACATCGAACTCTTCGCGCAAGGACGCAAGGACCTGCCGCCGCACAAGGTCGTCGGCATTACCGGCACCAACGGCAAGTCGACCACGACCGCACTGGTCCACCACATACTGAAGACGGCGGGCGTGCCGACCCTGATGGGCGGCAATATCGGCCTGCCGATCCTGGGGCAGGAGCCTCTGCCCGAGGGCGGCGTCTATGTGCTGGAGCTGTCCAGCTATCAGATCGACCTGACGCAGAGCCTGGATTGCGACGTCGCGGTGCTGCTCAACATCACGCCCGATCATCTCGACCGCTATGACGGGTTTGCGGGTTACATCGACAGCAAGCTGCGGCTTTTCGCCATGCAGACGCATGACCATGAAGGCGTACTCGCGGCCGATGATGAGAGCCTGCACAGCCGTCTTCTAGATATATCCGATGGACCGGGCAGTTGGACGAAGCGGGTGTGCGGCGTGCCGCTGGATTGGCCGGAACAGGCGAACTGGCCAGCCTTGCAGGGGCCGCACAACGCAGAGAATGTCTTTGCGGCTCGCGCCGTTGCGCTCGCACTGGGCATTCATGCTGATATCGTTGAAACGGCACTCCGCACCTATGCCAGCCTGCCGCACCGGATGCAGCATGTCGCGACCCGGAACGGCGTGGCGTTCGTCAACGACTCCAAGGCGACCAATCCCGAATCCACCGCCCCCGCACTGGCGGCTTTCCCGCGCGTCCATTGGATCGTCGGCGGCAAGCGCAAGGGCGACGATCTCGACGCCTGCGCACCGCATTTGGGCCATGTCGTCGCGGCCTATACCATCGGCGAGGCAGCACAGACCTTCTTCGACCTGTTGAAGGACAAGGTTCCCGTGGTCGAGCAATCCGGCACGCTGGAGGCGGCGGTCGCCCATGCCGCCGCCGCCGCGCAGCCTGGCGACACGGTGCTGCTGTCCCCGGCCTGCGCCAGCTTCGACCAGTTCCGCGATTATGAAGCGCGCGGGGATGCTTTCCGGGCCGCCGTGGAGGCCTTGGCGTGAAGGAACGCACGGCCAAGACCGCCCCGCGCCCTGGCCTCATCGGATCGATGAAGGGGCGTGGCGGGCGTGGCGATCGCTCGCCGCTGGGCACCTGGTTCTGGGATATCGACCGGGTGCTGCTGCTGCTCACCCTGTTCCTGATCGCGATCGGCCTGATCGCGGTCGCGGCCGCCAGCCCGGCCACCGCGATGCGCTATTCGGGCGAGCATCGGAAGTTCACGCCGCTCTATTATTTCTGGCGACAGGTGATGTGGGTCGGCGTCTCGCTGCCCGTGCTGTTCACCGTCTCGATGCTGCCGGTGGTGACCGCGCGGCGCATGGCGGTGCTGGGAACGGGGGTGCTGATCGCCATCCTGGCGGTCACGCCCTTTATCGGGGTGGAGATCAACGGTGCGCGGCGCTGGATCGGCTTCGGCTTTGCCCAGTTCCAGCCGTCCGAGTTTCTGAAGCCGATGTTCGTCGTCACCACCGCCTGGCTGCTGTCGCTGAAGGCCAAGGAGCGTGACCTGCCCGCGACGCTGATTACCATGGGGCTGACCGGGCTGGTCGCCGGGCTGCTGATGCTTCAGCCCGATTTCGGCCAGACGATCGTGTTCTGCGTGATCTGGGCCGCGCTGCTGATGATCTCTGGCACGTCGATGCGCGTGTTGCTGGGGCTGGCGGCGATGGTGCCGGTCGGCCTGACGGCGGCCTATATGTTCTATGGCGTGGCGCGCAGCCGCATCAATGCATTCCTGTTCCCCGATGTCGATGGCGAGGGCGCGGCGGACCATTTCCAAGTCAATGCGGCCCACAACACGCTGACCGCGGGCGGATGGACCGGCACCGGGCCGGGTGGCGGTTCGGCCAAGTTCGGCCTGCCCGAGGCGCATACCGACTATATCTTCTCGGTGATCGGCGAGGAGTTCGGCCTGATCGCCTGTTCGATCATCGCGCTCGTCTTCCTGGCGATCGTGGTGCGCGTGTTCGTGAAGCTGCTTGACGAGCAGGACGAGTTCAAGCTCTACGCAGCCTCCGGGCTGGCGGTGCAGTTCGGCGCGCAGGCGCTGATCTCGATGGCGGTGAATACGGGGCTGGCCCCGTCCAAGGGCATGACCCTGCCGTTCATCAGCTATGGCGGCTCGTCGATGATCGCGCTGTCGATCGGGATGGGGTTGTTGCTGGCGTTCACGCGGCGCAACCCGTTCCTGACGCGCAGCCCCTATGTAGTCAGGTGGAGCGGGCAATGAGCCGACACTTCGTCCTCGCCGCCGGGGGTACCGGCGGCCACATGGTTCCCGCCGCCGCGCTGGCGGCCGAGTTGACCCGGCGCGGCCACCGCGTGGCGCTGGTCTCGGACGCGCGCGGCGTGCGCTTTCCGGGGCTGTTCGAGGATATCCAGACGCACGTCCTGCCCGCCGGGCGCTTTGCGGGCGGGCCGGTCGGCTGGGCCAAGGCGCTGCGCGAGATGTGGCGCGGCCGGGCGATGGCGCGCGAGCTCTACAAGACCTTCCGCCCGGCGGCGGTGATCGGCTTTGGCGGCTATCCGGCGATGCCCGCGCTGCTGGCCGCGTTTGCGGAAGGCATCCCGACCGCGATCCACGAGCAGAACGCCGTGCTGGGCCGGGTCAACCGGCTGGTCGCGGGCAAGGTCGATGCGATCGCCTTGTCCTATGAGGATACGCAGCGGCTGAGCGCCAAGCATGGCGACAAGACCCGGCTGGTCGGCAATCCGGTGCGCGACCAGGTACTGGCGCTTCGTTCGCGCCCCTATCCGCTGCTGGAAGAGGACGGCATCTTCCGTGTCTTGGTGACCGGCGGCAGCCAGGGGGCGAGCATCCTGTCCAAGGTAGTGCCCGATGGCCTCGCCATGCTGCCCGTCACCTTCCGGCGGCGGTTGCAGGTGACGCATCAGGCACGGATCGAGGATATCGAGGCGGTGCGGGCCAAATATGCCGAGCATGAGATTCCCGCCGAACTCGCCACCTATCTGCCCGACCTGCCCGAACAACTGGCCTGGGCGCATCTGGTGATCGCGCGGGCGGGGGCCTCGACGCTGGCCGAGCTGACGGTGGCGGGTCGCCCGGCGATCCTGGTGCCGCTGCCCTCCGCCACCGACGATCACCAGGCCGCCAACGCGCGCGAGATGACCAAGGCAGGCGGCGCACGGACCATCGCGCAAAGCGACTTCACCGCCATCGAACTGGCCAAGCAGATGCAGAAGCTGGGCCTCGACCCGGCGGCGCTGGAAAATGCGGCGGGCCGCGCACGCGGCTGCGGTCGGCCCGAAGCGGCGCGGGATCTGGCCGATCTGGTCGAGAGCCTGGACAGCCCACGCATGGTTTTGCCGGTCGGCAAGTCACAACATACTCAGAACTTGGCGGGAGCAGGCGCATGAAGGGCGTCGCCACGGATATCGGCACGATCCACTTCGTCGGGATCGGCGGCATCGGCATGTCAGGCATTGCCGAGGTGATGAAGAATCTCGGCTACCGGGTACAAGGCTCCGACGTGGCCGAGGGTTATGTGGTGCAGGGGCTGCGCGCCAAGGGCATTCCCGTCGCCATCGGGCACGCGGCGGACAATCTGGGCGAGGCGGCGGTGGTCGTCACCTCCACCGCGATCACCCGCTCCAATCCCGAAGTCGAAGCCGCGCTGGAACGCCGCATCCCCGTGGTGCGCCGGGCGGAGATGCTGGCCGAGTTGATGCGGTTGAAGTCCACTGTCGCGGTGGCGGGCACGCATGGCAAGACCACGACGACCTCGATGGTCGCGGCTTTGCTGGATGCGGGCGGGGTCGATCCGACCGTCATTAATGGCGGCATCATCAACAGCTATGGCTCGAACGCGCGGCTGGGTGCCTCCGACTGGATGGTCGTGGAGGCGGACGAAAGCGACGGCAGCTTCCTGCGGCTCGACGGCACGATCGCGGTCGTGACCAATATCGATCCCGAGCATCTCGACCATTACGGTTCGTTCGACCGGGTGAAGGACGCGTTCGTCGAGTTCGTCGAGAATGTGCCCTTCTACGGCGCGGCCTTGCTCTGCCTCGACCATCCGGAGGTGCAGAACATCCTGCCGCGGGTGCGCGACCGGCGCGTCGTGACCTATGGCTTTTCGGCGCAGGCCGATGTGCGCGGCGTCAACGTCACGCCGATCCCCGGTGGCAACCGGTTCGAGGCGATCATCCGCCACCGCGACGGCTCCAGTCGCTCGATCGAGGGGATCGAGCTGCCCATGCCCGGCCGCCACAATGTCCAGAACGCATTGGCCGCGATCGGCGTCGCGCTGGAGCTGGGCATCGACGATGCGACGATCCAGCAGGGCTTCAGCCAGTTCGGCGGGGTCAAGCGGCGCTTTACCAAGGTCGGCGAGATCGCGGTGCACGGCGGCGTCGCGACCGTGATCGACGATTATGGTCATCACCCGGTCGAAATCCGCGCGGTGCTGGCCGCTGCGCGTGAAGGCGCGCGCGGTCGCGTGATCGCGGTGGTGCAGCCGCATCGCTTCACCCGGCTCGGCAATCTGATGGAGGACTTCCAGACCGCCTTCAACGACGCCGACCGCGTGCTGGTGACGCCGGTCTTCGCGGCGGGCGAGGCGCCGATCGAGGGGGTCGATGCCGATGCGCTGGTCGAAGGGCTGAAGCGGCGCGGGCATCGCTCGACCGCGACCGTCGCGGATGCCGATGCGCTGGCCCAGGAACTGGCGGGCTCGATCCGGGCGGACGACATGATCGTCTGCCTGGGCGCGGGCGACATCACGAAATGGGCGGCGGGCCTGGCAAGCGCCATCGAGGCGCGCCGATGACCCTGCCCGATACCGCCGGCCGACTGACTCCGGGCGCGCCGCTGGCGCCGCTCGTGTGGTTCAAGGCGGGCGGACCGGCCGAATATCTGCTGGAGCCGAAGAGTGTCGACGACCTGTCGGCCTTCATGCGCGCGCTGGATGGGCAAGTGCCGGTCATGGCGCTGGGGCTCGGCTCCAACCTGATCGTGCGCGATGGCGGCGTGCAGGGCGTGGTCGTGCGGCTGGGCAAGCCCTTTGCCTATGCGCGGGCAGGGGAGGGGCACCTGATCACCTGTGGCGGTGGTGCGTCGGGTATCCTCGTCTCGTCCAACGCGCGCGATGCGGGCATTGGCGGGCTGGAGTTCCTGCGCTCGATCCCCGGCACGGTCGGCGGCTTCGTGCGGATGAACGGCGGGGCCTATGGCCGCGAGGTGGCCGATGTGCTGGTGTCCGCCACGATCGTCCGGCGCGACGGCATGGTTGAGACGCTGGGCGTCGCTGATCTGGAATACACCTATCGCCACTCCAACCTGACCGACGGAACGGTGGTGGTCGAGGCGGTCTTTCGCGGCCACGCCGCCGAGCCAGCCGCGATCCAGGCCGAGATGGACCGCATCGCCGCCGCGCGCGAGGCGTCGCAGCCGCTACGCTCGAAGACCGGCGGTTCGACCTTCAAGAATCCCGAAGGCCACAAGGCCTGGGCGCTGGTCGATGCGGCGGGTTGTCGCGGGATGACGCGGGGCGATGCACAGGTGTCGGAGAAGCATTGCAACTTCCTGCTCAACCTGGGCAACGCCACGGCGGCGGAGATCGAGGCGCTGGGCGAGGAGGTCCGCGCCAAAGTAAAGGCCCAGTCGGGCATTTGCCTCGAATGGGAAATTCAACGAGTGGGAATCGCGAAGTGACCAATCCAATCCATGTCGCGGTTCTGATGGGCGGCTGGTCGGCGGAGCGGCCGGTGTCGCTGATGTCGGGCGCGGGTGTCGCCGACGCGCTGGAACGGGGCGGCCACCGTGTCACCCGGATCGACATGGGCCGCGATGTCGCGGCGAAACTGGTCGAGGCCAAGCCCGATCTCGTCTTCAACGCGCTGCACGGTTCGCCCGGCGAGGACGGGACGGTGCAGGGCATGCTCGACCTGATGGGCATTCCCTACACCCATTCGGGGCTCGCCACCTCGGTCATCGCGATCGACAAGGTTCTGACCAAGCAGGCCCTGGTGCCGCACGGCATTCCGATGCCCGGCGGCCGGATCGTCAAGACGGAGGATCTGTTCGCCGGTGATCCGCTGCCACGCCCCTATGTGCTGAAGCCGGTCAACGAAGGCTCGTCGGTCGGTGTCGCGATCGTCACCGACACCAGCAACCATGGCAGCCCGATCGGCCGCGATGTGGCGGGCCCCTGGGCCGAGTTCGAGGAATTGCTGGCCGAACCCTATATCCGGGGTCGCGAGTTGACCACCGCCGTGCTGGGCAGCCGCGCGCTGGGCGTGACCGAGCTGAAGCCCAAGAATGGCTGGTATGATTTCGACGCCAAATACACCGACGGCCTGACCGAGCATGTCTGCCCCGCGCAGATTCCCGATGTGATCGCGGAGGCGTGCAAGTCGCTGGCGCTGGAGGCACATCGTATCCTGGGCTGTCGCGGGGCCTCGCGCTCCGATTTCCGCTGGGACGATGAGCGCGGCGTCGACGGTCTGTTCCTGCTGGAAATCAACACCCAGCCGGGCATGACCCCGCTCAGCCTGGTGCCCGAACAGGGTCGCCATGTCGGCATGGATTACGACACGCTGGTCCAGGCGATCGTCGACGAGGCGTTGGACTGGTATCGCGACAATCCGATCCCGCGGGACCGCACGGGATGAGCCGCACGATCAAGCGCGGCACCTCGGTCCGCCGCCCGGTGCCGCGCCGCCGCCAACCGGTGAAGCGCGTCACGCTGATGCAACGGCTGCTGGCCAAGGTGCCGGTCGGCGAGGACACGATCCGGAAGGCCGTCACCTGGACGATCCTGGGCGGGGCCGGGGCGGCCGCGCTGGCGGTTGCGACCTGGGTCGGCGTGCCCGGCATGATCGGCACCGCGATCGCCGAACAGGCGGGCCATGCCGGTTTTCGCGTCCAGCAGATCGAGGTGACCGGCCTGAAGCGCATGGACCGGATGACCGTCTATGCCGTCGCGCTCGACCAGCAGAGCCGGGCGATGCCGCTCGTCAATCTGGAGGATGTGCGCGCCAAGCTGCTCCGCTATGGCTGGATCAAGGATGCGCATGTTTCGCGCCGCCTGCCCGACACCCTGCTCGTCGATATCGAGGAGCGCAGTCCGGCGGCGGTGTGGCAGGACAATGGCCAGCTGACCCTCATCGACGCGGGCGGTGTGCTGCTCGAGCCGGTGCGGGCCGAGGCGATGCCCGACCTGCCGTTGATCATCGGGCCGGGTGCCAACCTTCAGGAGCCTGCCTATCAGGCGCTGCTGTCGGCCGCACCGGCGCTGAAGCCGCGGGTGAAGGCGGCGACCTGGATCGGCAATCGGCGCTGGGACCTGACCTTCGACAGCGGCGAGACGCTGGCGCTTCCGGAGGAAGGGGCCGGGGCGGCGCTGATGAAGTTTGCCGCGATGGACGGTTCGCGGCCGCTGCTCGGGCGCGGCTGGCTGCGCTTCGACATGCGCGACCCCGCAAAGCTGGTTGCGCGCAGGCCCGGTTTGAATCAGAATCACGCGCTGGCCGAACCGGCGCAGGCCGGGGGATCGGCCACGGGAGCCACCGGTCCGGAGGGCAACGCCACCGAGGCGTCCGGCACCGGGGAATCACAGGGGTAGGACCATGGCGAAAATTGCGCCCGAAGGCTTGATTACCGCCCTGGACATCGGGTCGTCCAAGGTATCCGCGCTGATCGTGCGCAAGGGCGATGGCGGCGAGCTGATCGTGCTGGGCACCGGCCAGCGCGAGAGCCGGGGCGTCAAGCGCGGTTATATCGCCGACATGGGCGCGACCGAGGCGGCGGTGCGCGAGGCGGTCGAGCAGGCCGAGCGGATCGCGGGGCTGAATATCGAGAATGTCTGGGTCGGCTTTTCGGCCGGAGGCCTGGTGTCCGACGTCGCCGAGGTCGAGTTCGAACTGGGCGGCCACCGGGTTGAACAGGGCGATATCGACGCGCTGCTGGCGGCTGGACGCAACTCGATCGATCCGCAGGGGCGGATGGTGCTGCACGCGCAGCCCGCGCTCTATACGCTCGACGGGCTGACCGGCGTGAAGAAGCCGCTAGGGCTGCATGCCGACCGGTTGGGCGTCCATATCCATGTCGTCGCCGCCGACGGCTCGCCGGTCCGCAACCTGGACCTGTGCGTCCGCTCGGCGCATCTGGAGGTCAAGTCGATCATCGCCGCACCGGTCGCGACGGGCCTGGCCTGCCTGTCCGACGAGGAGCGCGAACTGGGCGTCGCCTTGGTCGAGATGGGGGCGGGGATCACCAATGTCTCGCTGTTCGCAGGCGGGATGCTGGTCGGGCTGTGCTCGCTGCCGATGGGGGCGGCGGACATTACCGACGACGTGGCCTCTGCCTTCGGCACAAGGCGGCAGATGGCCGAGCGGATGAAGTGCTTCCACGGCTCCGCCAACGCGTCCCCGCGCGACAATCACGACATGCTGCAGGTCACGCCCATCTCCGCCGAGGATGGCGGCGACACGATGCAGATCACCAAGGCGCAACTGATCGGCGTGATCCGCCAGCGGCTGGAGCATCAGATGGGCGAGATCCGCAAGGCGCTCCAGCTTCTGAAGTTCGAGGGGCCGGTGGGCCGCCAGGTCGTGCTGACCGGCGGTGGAGCGGAGTTGAAGGGCATCGCCGATTATGCGCAGCAGGCGCTGGGTCGGTCGGTGCGGATCGGGCGGCCGCGCGGGCTGACCGGGCTGCCCGATGCGCATGGCGGCCCCGCTTTCGCGACGCTGGCGGGACTGGCATTCTATGCGGCGACCGACCCGATCGACCTGCGCAGCATCCCGGCGGTGAACCAGACGGTGCACCGACCGAGCGGCATGGGCCTGTTCCGGCGACTGATTCAGGCGGCCAAGGCAAATTATTAAGCAAATCTGTCCGATCTCAGGCAGATTTGGGTTGGCACCGGGCCGGTCACTGGTGCACTAACACTTATTCAGGGGCCCGGTCTTAGCGTATCGACCGGGAACGGTGGAGTAATATTGGGATGAGCATCGAATTCATCGCACCCGAGGTCGACGAACTGACGCCGCGCATCGCGGTGATCGGTGTCGGCGGTGCCGGCGGCAACGCGATCGCGAACATGATGCGCGCCGAGGTACAGGGCGTGGATTTCCTCGTCGCCAATACCGACGCGCAGGCATTGAAGCAGTCGATCGCGCCGCGGCGTATCCAGCTGGGTGCGAAGATCACGCAAGGTCTGGGCGCGGGAAGCCGCCCCGAGATCGGTCGTGCGGCGGCCGAAGAGACGATCGAGGACCTGTCGCGCCTGCTCGAGGGCAGCCACATGTGCTTCATCGCAGCGGGCATGGGCGGCGGCACCGGCACCGGTGCGGCCCCGGTCATCGCCAAGGCGGCGCGCGACATGGGCATCCTGACGGTCGGCGTCGTGACCAAGCCCTTCGCCTTCGAGGGCAATCGTCGCGCCAAGTCGGCCGATGGCGGCATCGAAGAGCTGCAGAAATATGTCGATACCCTTATCGTCATCCCCAACCAGAATCTGTTCCTGATCGCCAACGCCAACACCACCTTCAAGGAAGCGTTCGCGATGGCGGACGAGGTGCTGCAGCAGGGTGTGCGCGGCATCACTGACCTGATGGTCATGCCGGGCCTCATCAACCTCGACTTCGCCGACGTCCGCTCGGTGATGCAGGAGATGGGCAAGGCGATGATGGGCACCGGTGAGGCCACCGGCGACAATCGCGCGATCGAGGCGGCGCAGAAGGCGATCGCCAACCCGCTGCTCGACGGCGTGTCGATGCAGGGGGCCAAGGGCGTCATCATCTCGATCACCGGCGGCGACGACATGCGCCTGCTCGAGGTCGACGAGGCGGCGAACCATATCCGCGAACTGGTCGATCCCGACGCCAACATCATCTGGGGCTCGGCGTTCAACCCCGAGCTGGAAGGCCGCATCCGCGTGTCGGTCGTGGCGACCGGCATCGACGCCGACGTCAAGGTCGCGCCGTCGCCGACCGAGGCGCAGCGTGGCGGCTTCAGCATGGGTGGCATGGCGCGCAAGTCCGACGACACGCCGAGCTATCGCCCCAGCGAACCGGCCGCTCCCGCTCCGCAAGCCAGCGCGGCGCCCGCCGCCCCGGCCCAGCCTGCCGCTTCGGCCGCCCCGGTGACGGCACCGGTCGCGCCGGTCAGCCCGAGCGTCAACGCGACCATCACCACCCCGATCGCCAAGCCCGCGCCTGCGCCCGCCCCGGCGGCGCCGGTTGTCGAGGACGAGCTGGTGCTGGGCGCCGACACGATGGTCCCCGCCGCTCCGGCCCAGCCCGCGGCCGCCGCCGCTCCGGCCGAGCCCGCGCCCGGCAGCGAGGAAGCGCGTCGCCGCTGGCTCGCCCCCGGCAGCGAAGCCGGTGAGGTTCCGGCACAGCCCGCGCCGCGCGTGAAGCTGGGTGGCACGCTGTTCGAGCGTATGTCCAACGCCGCACGCGGCGCGCCCCGCGATGACGCAGGGCAGGGCGGTTCGGACTCGTCGCTGGATATTCCGCGTTTCCTGCATCGTCAGAACAACCAGTAATTCCTCGCCCGGTTTTCCGGGTTCGAGAGAGATAAAGGGCCCGCGCGATGGGATCGCGCGGGCCCTTTTCTGTGCCGGTGGCAAATGAGCCCGGGCAGTTTTCTGACGGCGTCCTCCCAACCGTAGGTAAGGCCGTCTTCTTAACCCCCCTCCCGCAGGCGGGAGGGGTTGGGGGAGGGGCGTGCCGCACGCTATGATTTTTGAGAGTGCCGACCATGGGGCCTGCATATCGTCTCCACGTTCGGTTTCTCACGACCGTCGGTGGAGTGAACAGGCCGCCTTCATACAGTGTCGCTCGTGGCAGGCCCTTCCCCCAACCCCCTCCCGCCTGCGGGAGGGGGAGCGCTTGGCGTGCGGTCGGTACTTATAGCGGGATGACATGAGGTGGGCTGCTCCTCCCCTGAAGGGGAGGGGCTCGCCCCGGTTCGATACGATGTCATCATGGCCCAGCCATTCCCCGGCGGTGGGGAATGGAGGGGGTCTTCATGCAGAATTGAGGCCGCTGCCGGATCCTACGTCCTGTCATTTCAGACCATGCAAGACGTGCAGACGCTCCGCCTTTCCCAAATCCCCCGCCACCGCCCGACCAACCCCTGTTGGTCGACCGTGCGGAGCACTCGGGCGCGTGCGATGCGCGAGGGCCATTGCCGTTCGGGCTGAAACACGCTTTATGTGGCTTGGTCCCATGACGTTCGCATTCCTTTCCCGCGCTTCGCTGGCGCTCGCCCTGGCCCTTGCGGCCGCACCCATGCCCCTGTTTGCGCAAGAGGTGGTCCAGCCGCTTCCCGGCACCACCGATGCCGATCGGCTGGGCGATGTGATGCGCCGCGTGGCGCAGAACCCGCGCAACGTCGATGCGCTGGTCGAGGCGGCCGAGCTGTCGCTGCATCTGGATGATCTGTCCGGTGCGGCGTCGCTGCTGGCGCGGGCCGAGAAAGTCGATGCCCGCGATCCGCGTGTGAAGGCGGGCATGGGGTCGATCCTGGTCCGCTCCGAACGGCCGGGCGAAGCGCTGCGTTATTTCTCCCAGGCGGAGGCGGCTGGCTTGGCACCGGCGAAGTTCGCGGGCGACCGCGGCCTGGCCTATGACCTGGTCGGCGACCAGGGGCGGGCGCAGCGCGATTACCGGTTGGCGCTGGCCAGCGCGCCGACAGACGAGATCGTGCGGCGCTATGCCCTGTCGCTGGGCATTTCGGGGCGCAAGGACCAGGCGCTCGAGCAGCTCGACCCGCTGTTGCGCAAGACGGACCGGGCCGCATGGCGTGCGCGCGCCTTTATCCTGGCGATGGGTGGCGACCTGCCCGAGGCGACGCGGATCGCCGCGACCATGATGCCGCCGCAGCTTGCGCAGGGGCTGCAACCCTTTTTCCAGCGCCTGCCGACGCTGCCCGCCACCGACCGCGCCTTTGCGGTTCATTTCGGTGAGACACGCGCCACGCCCGAGCGGCTTGCCGATGCGCGTCTGGCCCCGAACCTGCCGCCACTGACGCCCGAGGCACCGGTGGCATTGGCATCCACGACACCTGTTGCGGTGCCCGGCACCGCGCCGACGAGCCGCGAAGATCGCCGCCGGGCCGGGCGGCAAGTGATGCGCGACGACCGCCGCGTGGCCCTGGCCGCTGCGACGCCGGCACCGCGCATAGTCCAGCCGACGCCAGCCCCCGTCACCGCCGCACCGGTGCAGATGGCCAGCGTCGCACCGACGCCCATGCCTGCCCCCGTGACCAACGCGAACGTCGTGGCGGCCGCATCGCCGATGCGGACGGTGCAGCCGCAGCCGGGCTTCTCTACCGCCGCGCCAACGGCCCCGGCCTCGACGCCCGCACCGGTGGCCATGGCCTCGAACGGCACGGCCACGATGATCCAGCCGCTGCCCGCACCGCTGTCCCGGCCCATGGCGACCAGCGGGGCGACGGCGACGGGGCAGCCTTTGCCCGCCTCGCCCGCACCCGCACCGCTACAGATGGTGCAGGCGCTACCGCCCGCCGACCCGGTTCCCGCCCCCGTCCAGACGGCGCCAGCGTCGTCACCGGCCGAGCGCACGCCGCCGACCGCGCTGGCGATGGCCGGGCCGGTTGCTCCCCGCACGCTGACGCGCGCCGCGCGTTCGACACGGCGTCCGTCTCTGGCGGCGACACGGGCGGTCCGCGAGGATTCGATCCTTGCCCGGATCGTCGCCAATCTGTCGATCCCGGCGTCCGAACTGGGCGTCGAGGGCCCCGATCGGCCAACGTCGGTCGCGGCAGCAACGCCGATCGCCTCCGGCCCGCAGCGTGTCCTGGCCGAAGCCCGCGCCAAGACCGATCGCGACCGCGAGGCGCGCGAGAAGGCGGCCGAGACGGTCGAACCCGCCGCTCCCCGCGAGCCCAAGGCCCCGACCGCCGCCGAGCGCAAGGCCGCCGCCGCGAAGCTCGCCGCCGAAAAGAAGGCGGCGGCCGCGAAAAAGGCCGAGGCCGAGAAGAAGGCGCTGGCCGCCAAGGAAGCCGCCGAGGAAAAGAAGCTTGCTCGCGCCAATCCGGCGCGCATCTGGGTGCAGGTGGCGGGCGGCGCGAACGAGGATGACTTGCCCAAGGCGTGGAACGCCGCCAAGTCGAAGGCACCCGAGATGTTCGCCGCGCACAAGGGCTATAAGATGCCGCTGCGCAACACGCACCGCGTCCTGACCGGACCGTTCAAGACGGATGCCGAAGCGCGCGCCTTCGTCAATCAGCTGGCCAAGAAGGGTGTCTCGGCCTTCCCCGTCAGCAGCGAGGCGGGCCAGTCGGTCGTCCGGCTCGACGCCAAGTGAGCCGTTTCGCCCCCTGGGCATCCTATCCCGAACACAGCCGGGGCCGTCGGCACGGCGAGGCGTCGGCGGTGGTGCGCGGCCCGCGCGATGCGTTTCAGCGTGATCGCGACCGGATCATCCACTCGATCAGCTTCCGGCGGCTGCGTCACAAGACCCAGGTCTTCATGGCGCCCGACGGCGACCATTTCCGCGTCCGCCTGACCCACAGCCTGGAGGTTGCGCAGATCGGTCGCACGATCGCCCGCACGCTGGGGCTGAACGAGGACCTGACCGAGGCGCTGTGCCTGGCGCATGATATCGGCCATCCGCCCTTCGGCCATGCGGGCGAGGATGCGCTGAAGTCCGCGCTGTCGGACCATGGCGGTTTTGATCACAACGGCCACACGCTGCGTACCCTGACCGAGATCGAGCGGCCCTATCCCCGTTGGGACGGCCTGAACCTCAGCTGGGAGACGCTGGAGGGACTGGCCAAGCATAATGGACCGGTTCGCCATCCGGGTTGGGCGCTGCGCGAGGCGGATGCGGGCTTTCCGCTCGATCTGGACAGCCATGCCTCGCTGGAGGCGCAGGTCGCGGCGCTGGCCGACGACATCGCCTATGACAATCATGATATCGACGATGGCCTGCGCGCCGGATTGCTGACGCTCGACCAGTTGCTGGCGGTCCCGCTGGTCGCGCGCGGCTGGGACGCGGCGCGGCGCGAGTTTCCCGACGTCGCCCCCAAGCGGCTGGCGAGCGAGCTGATCCGCTCGCAGATCGGGGTGATGGTCAACGACCTGGTCGCCGAAACGCGGCTGCGGATCACCGAGAGCGGGGTGGGGGACGTCGCCGATGTCCGCGCCGCAGGCCGGGCGCTGGTGGGTTTTTCGGACGCGATGCGGGTCGAGGAGCGCGACCTGAAACGCTTCATGTACGTCAATCTCTATCATCATCCACGTCAGCTGGCGGCGGCGGATGCCGCGCATGGCATCGTGCAGGGCCTCTTCGCGGCCTATCATGCCGATCCGGCCAGCCTGCCCCAGGAATGGCGCGACCGCCTGCCCGATGCGGAACCGGCGCGCAGTCGGCATATCGCCGATTTCATCGCCGGGATGACCGATCGCTATGCCGTAAGGTGCTATCGCGCGATGGTGGGCGAGATCGACCTGCCGGAAGGGTTCTGACACCGATCCGGCAGGATCGTCGTTAGGCGATCAGGCCTTCAGGCCCTTCGCCATGTTGAGATGCGCGGTCACGGTCGGGATCAGGCCGGTCGCGAAGGTCTTGAGCGACGCGACGTCGCCCGTCGCGGCATAGGCCTTGAGCGTGTCGAGCGTCTGCTGATGCCCGGCATTCTGCGCCGCGATATAGGCCTGGTCGAACGCGGTGCCGGTCAGGCCCTTCATCTGATCCAGCTGCTGCTGCTGCTCGGCGTTCAGCGTGGGATCGGGCGTGATCGCCGGGCTGGCCGAACCGGCAGCGGTCTTCAGCTTGGCGGTCGAGGCGGTGTGCGCGTCGATCATCTTCTGGGCGAAGCTCTTGACCGAGGCCGAGGCGCCCTTGGTCAGCGCCAGCTTCGAGCTTTCGATCTCGAACGTGTCGCTGGCCGCTGCGGCATTGGCGAAGCTCTGCGATGCGCTGAGCGCGACCGGGGTCGGCGTCGCTGCGGCCATGCCGTTCATGTCCTCGGTGGTCGCCATGGTGTTGGCGGGCGCGGCCTGGTTCGTCTCGCCGCTTCGGCCGCAGCCTGCGAGCGCAAGAAGGGCGCTGGTCGCGAGAATGGTCGCTCGGATCGTCATGTCGTTGAACTCCTGACAGAAAATGCAACGAGGCATAAGCGCGCCGGTCGTCCGGACGTTCCCGGTTTCGTCGATCCGGCGGTGCGATGGATGGGACCCGAACGCCCATCGCATCGTTGGTGGAGCGAACATTAGAGGGAAAGCGAGCGAAATGAGCATCTTCGGCAATATTTTGGGCAAGATCTTTCACCATGGTGAAGCCAAGCCCGCGCCATCATCGGCCCAGCCCGCCCCCACGCCGCAGGCCGCACCGCAAGCCGCGCCGACACCGGCCGCCCAGCCGAGCGCACCCGTCGCAGATACCGCGCCGCAATCCGTCGATGTCGGCGCGGTCCTGAGCGAGATGGCTGCCATGAAGAATGGCGGCGGCAACTACCAAAGCTCGATCGTTGACCTGCTCAAGCTGCTGGACCTGGATTCCAGCCTGGCCGCGCGCAAGGAGCTGGCGGGCGAGTTGAACGTCCATGCCGGTGAGGACGGATCGGCCGAGCAGAATATCGCCCTTCACAAGGCGGTAATGGCCAAGCTCGCCGAGAATGGCGGCATCGTACCCGACAGCCTGCGCAACTGATCGGCACACGCCGCCCAAATGAAAACGGCCCGCGCATCCCCCCCGATGCGCGGGCCGTCCCATACCGGGTGGGGTCGGATCAGCGCGCGCTGGTTTCGACGCCCGCACCCAGTGCACCACGCGCTTCGTCGGTCGAGAAGGCAACCGAGGTGGTGCCGGTCGTGCCCGTCACGCGGTGGCCCTTGACCACGAAGCGGAACGGCTCGCCGCCCGGATAGCGATGACCCTGAATGATCGAGCGGCCATTCTCGTTCGAACGGGTGTAGACATAGGTGCTGCCTTCATGGACGAACGTCTGCTCGCCCTCGGCGGCGATCGCACCGATGGTCGGAATGGCGGCGGCGGCGATGGCCGCCAGGGTCAGGATGGTCTTGCGCATGATCGAAACTCCCGCGTTTTTGCGTTGAGCCGGATCAGGTCCTCTCGCGCTGTGATCGCGCTGTAACTTTCGTATACGGTTATATTGCAGTGCAGCACGGCCAGCAACTGCAAAGGGCTTGGCCAAGGATGCAGATTGCGCAATCGTCAGGGGCGGGAGCCAAGGCATGATTTGAAGCGCGGCTCCGATTTCGCTAGAGCGCAACGCTTTGCTACCCCGATCGGACGATGTGATGACCCTCTACACCCGCTTTGCCGCGCATATCGATGCGGCGCTGGACACGCTGGTCGCCGCCGGCACGCTGCCCGGCGGGCTGGATCGCCGCAACGTGACGGTCGAGCCGCCGCGTGACGCCAGCCATGGCGACCTCGCCACCAACGCCGCGATGGTGCTGGCCAAGCCTGCGGGCACGAACCCCCGCGCGCTGGCCGAGGCGATCGCCGCCGAGCTGGGCAAGCTGGACGAGGTGGACAGCGTTTCGGTGGCGGGTCCGGGCTTCCTGAACATGCGCCTGACCGACGCGGCCTGGCGTGACGAGCTGGCTGCGATCCCGCAGGCGGGGGCGGATTATGGCCGCTCGGCACGCGGGCAGGGCGTGACGGTCAATATCGAATATGTCTCGGCCAACCCGACGGGGCCGATGCACATGGGCCATTGCCGCGGCGCGGTGGTGGGCGATGCGCTGGCCACGCTGCTGGAGTTTGCGGGGCACACGGTCATCCGCGAATATTATGTCAACGATGCGGGCGGCCAGGTCGACGTCCTCGCCCGCTCGGCGCATCTGCGCTACCGCGAGGCGCTGGGCGAGACGATCGAAATCCCCGAGGGCCTGTATCCGGGTGAGTATCTGAAGCCGATCGGTGCCGAATTGGCCGCCGAATATGGCGATCGCTACGTCTCCGCGCCCGAGAGCGAATGGCTGGTCCTGTTCCGCACCCGCGCGGTGGCGGCGATGATGGTGATGATCCGCGAGGATCTGGCGCTGCTGGGCATCCATCACGACCTGTTCTCGTCGGAAGCCGAGCTCCAGGCGGCGGGCAAGCCCGAGGCGGCCGAGGCCGAGCTGCGCGCGCGCGGGCTGGTCTATGACGGCGTGCTGGAAGCTCCCAAGGGCGAGACGCCCGAGGATTGGGAGCCGGTCGAGCTGCCGCTGTTCCGCTCCAGCCAGTTCGGCGACGACCAGGACCGCCCGATCAAGAAGTCGAACGGCGCCTGGACCTATTTCGGTGCCGATCTGGCTTACCACTACCAGAAGGCGCAGACGGCCGACCAGCTGATCGACATCTGGGGCGCCGACCATGCCGGCACCGTCAAGCGGATCGTCGCGGCGGTCGAGGCGCTAACCGGCGGCAAGACCAAGTTCGACGTGAAGCTGGTCCAGATGGTCCGCCTGCTGCGCGGTGGCGAGCCGGTGAAGATGTCGAAGCGGGCGGGCAATTTCGTCACGCTGGCCGATGTCGTGCGGGAGGTGGGCAAGGACGTCGTCCGCTTCACCATGCTGACTCGCCGCTCGGACGCGCAGATGGATTTCGACTTCGCCAAGGTGGTCGAGGCGTCGAAGGACAATCCCGTCTTCTATGTTCAGTACGCCCATGCCCGCATCGCCTCGCTGAAGCGGCGCGCGGCCGAGGCGGGGATCACGCTCGACCAGGGTGGCGCGGCCGATCTGGCACTGCTCGATGCCGAGGATCTGGCACTGGTGAAGCTGGCGGCGCAGTTCCCGCGCATCGTGGAAACGGCGGCGGTTGCGCGGGAGCCGCATCGCATCGCCTTCTATCTCTATGACCTGGCGGCGGCGTTCCATGCGGCGTGGAATGTCGGCAATGATCGCCCCGATCGCCGCTTCCTGATCGCCGAGAATGCCGAGGTCACGCGCGCGCGCCTTTTCCTCAGCGACGGGATCGGGCAAATCATTCGTAACGGTTTGGCGCTCATGGGTGTCGAAGCGGTTTCGGAGATGAAGTGATGGCGAACGAAATGGACCTGCGGGGCTATGACCAACAGAAAGAGGATCGCCTCCCCTGGCTGGAAACGGTCGAGGCCGACGAACCCGAGGGGGTGGGCATCGGCAAGGTCGTGGCGCTCGTCATCCTGGGCCTCGCGATACTCGCGGCGATCGGCTTCGGCCTCTACAAGTGGCAGGCGCACAGTGCCGCGGCGGACGGCGACGGCGCGGTGATTGCCGCGCCCGAAGGCGATTACAAGGTGCGCCCGGCCGATCCGGGCGGGCTGAAGGTCAAGGGCGAGGGCAACACCGCCATCGCGACCAGCGCGGGCAAGCCCGGGGGCACCGGCGCGATCGACCTGCGTGCCGTGCCCGAGGCGCCGATGAACGGCACCCGCGTCGTCGAAAAGCCGGGCGAGCCCGGTGGCGGTCGCAACGCGGTGGCCCAGGTGCCCGAATCGGGTGGCAAGCTGGTCGCTCCCGCGCCCGTCACCGCCGCGCGTGCGCCCGCCGCCGCCCCGAATGCCAGCGGTGCGATGGTGCAGCTGGGTGCCTATCCCAGCGAATCCTCGGCCAATGCCGCCTGGGACCGCTATTCGAAGCGCTTTGCCTATGTCGGTGCGCTGGCCAAGGTGGTCCAGCCGGTCGCTTCGAACGGCAAGACGCTTTACCGCCTGCGCGTGAACGCCGGTTCGGCCAACCAGGCCGCCGACATTTGCGGTCGCCTGCGCGTGGCGGGCGAAAGCTGCTTCGTCGCCAGCTGATCGACCATGCTCCCTGCCTGGGCGACCGGGCAGAGGGTCGGAGTTTCCATCCATGATCCCCGTCATTTTCGGCCTGTCGGGCCCGGTGCTGACCCCCGACGAGCGGGCGTTCTTCGCCTCGGTCGAACCGGCGGGTTATATCCTGTTCAAGCGCAACATCGTCGACCGCGTCCAGTTGCGCGCGCTGACCGACTCGTTGCGTGCACTGGCGGGGCGCGACGATCTGGCGATCCTGATCGATCAGGAGGGGGGGCGCGTCGCGCGCATGGGGCCGCCCATATGGCCGGCATTTCCGGCCGGTCCCGCCTTCGCCAGGCTCTATGACGCGGCTCCCATGTCGGCGATCCAGGCGATGCGCGCCAATGGCCAGGCGCTCGGCCTGATGCTGCGCGAGGTGGGGATCACCGTGGACTGCGCGCCGCTGCTCGACGTGGCGCAACCCGACACGACCGAGGCGATCGCGTGCCGCGCTTATGGTGCCGAGCCGATGCAGGTCGCGGCGCTGGGGCGTGCGATGCTCGACGGGCTGGCGGCGGCGGGCGTGGTCGGCGTGGTCAAGCATATGCCGGGCCATGGTCGCGCCTTGGTCGACTCGCACCATCTGCTCCCCACCGTCACCGCGAGCGAGGCGGCGCTGGCGGTCGATCTCGAGCCCTTCCGTACCCTGTCGAACGCCCCGATGGGGATGACCAGCCATATCGTGTTCGAGGCCTGGGATGCGACGCGCCCCGCGACCCTGTCGCCCGTCGTGATCGACCGGATCATCCGGGGTGCGATCGGCTTTGACGGCCTGTTGATGACCGACGATATCGACATGAAGGCCTTGTCCGGCACGGCGGGCGAAAAGGCGGCGGGCGCGCTGGCGGCGGGATGCGACCTGGTGCTCGATTGCTGGGCGCGGATGGGCGAAATGGTCGAGATCGCCGGGCGCGTGCCCCCGATCATCGCGGCGGCGCGCGATCGGCTCGACCGCGCCATGGCCAGCGTCGGGGCGGGCGAGGGCGACTTTGCCGAACTGATCGCCCGGCGCGACGCGCTGCTCGCCCTGGCCGGATAAGCGGCGACGCGGCCGCATCTCGCCATCGCGGCGGATCGCGGCTAAGCTGGATGCCATGACGGGGGAACAGCTGACGCTCGATCTGGACGGGTGGGAAGGGCCGCTCGACCTGTTGCTGTCGCTGGCGCGCTCGCAAAAGGTCGATCTGCGGCACATTTCCATCCTGGCACTGGTCGAGCAATATCTGCGCTTCGTCGACCGGGCCGGGCGGATGCAGCTGGAGCTGGCCGCCGATTATCTGGTGATGGCGGCGTGGCTGGCCTATCTGAAATCCTCGCTGCTGCTGCCGCGCCAGCCGGATGAGGAGCCCGATCCCGAAGAGATGGCGTTGCGCCTGCAACTGCGGCTGGAACGGCTGGCGGCGATGCGCGAGGCCGGGGCGCGGCTGATGGCGCGCGACCGGCTGGGCCGTGACGTCTTCGCGCGCGGCGCGCCCGAGGGACTGGCGGTGCAGCGCAAGGCCTTGTGGCAGGCCGGATTGTACGATCTGATCGCCGCTTATGGCCGGATCACCGCGCGGACCCGCCCGGTCATGCATGTCGTCGCCGATCGCCAGGTCATGACGCTCGACGCCGCGTTGGAGCGTGTGTCGATGCTGGTCGGCAGCCGGGTCGACTGGTCGGCGATCGAGACGTTCCTGCCCGATGGCAGCGAGCGGCTTCGGCGGTCCGCGCTGGCGTCCAGTTTCCTGGCGGTCCTGGAACTCGCCCGGCAGGGCAAGGTCGAGCTGCGCCAGGCCGAGCCCTTCGCGCCGCTGCTGGTGCGCCAGTCGGCATGACCGAGATCGACCCGACCATCCGCGCGGTGGAGGCCGTGCTGTTCGCCTCGCCCGACCCGATGAGCATCGAATCGATCCGTGCCCATGTCGGCGTCACGAAGGGCGCGGTGGATATCCGCGCCGCGCTGGAGACGCTGGAGGCGCATTATGCCGGTCGCGGCATCGCCCTCGTCCGGCGGGGCGATCGCTGGCATTTCCAGACCGCGCCCGATCTGGCCCATCTGCTGCGCCGCGACCGCGAGGAAGCGCGTCGCCTGTCGCGAGCAGGGATCGAGACGCTGGCCATCATAGCCTATCACGAACCCGTCAGCCGCGCCGAGATCGAGGCGATTCGCGGCGTCGCCATCTCCAAGGGCACGCTCGACGTGCTGATGGAGGCGGGGTGGGTGCGTCCGGCCGGGCGGCGCGAGGTGCCGGGACGGCCGCTGATCTATGCGACGACGCCTGCCTTTCTCCAGCATTTCGGGCTGACCACCAGGCGCGACCTGCCGGGGATCGAGGATCTGCGCGCCGCCGGGCTGCTCGATCCCGTCGATCTGGCGCTGGAGCGCATGGAGGACGAGGACGACCGTGGGGCCACGGAGTCGCGCACGGACGATTGAGCGCTTTCCTTTGCGTCACGGCCGCGTCACAATGGTCCGCCACGGCTCCTGACACCCGATGGGGGCCCGACTGCATCGCCGACACCATTGCCGCTGGCGATGCCAAGGCCTAAATAGATAGAACTATTCCCAGGAGACGTGCCATGGGCAGCTTTAGCCCGATCCATCTTCTCGTTCTCGCGGTCGTCGCGATCCTTCTGCTTGGCGGTGGCCGCTTCTCGAACCTGATGGGCGACGTCGCCAAGGGCGTGAAGAATTTCAAGAAGGGCATGGCCGAGGAAGACGACAAGCCTGCCAAGCCGTCGGCCCGGATCGAAGCGCAAAAGGCCGCCGAGCCTGCGTTCGACCGTGAAGGCGAGCGCGTGCGCGACGATCGCTGATCCGGCCCGACTAGACCCGGCACCGGACATCCATGTTCAACATCGACTCCAGCGAGTTCTTGCTGGTCGCCATCGTCGCGCTTGTCGTGATCGGTCCCAAGGACCTGCCCAAGGCGATGCGTGTCGTCGGCTATTGGGTCGGCAAGGCGCGCGGCGTCACGCGCCAGTTCCGGCAGGGCTTCGACAATATGGTGCGCGAGGCCGAGCTGGAGGAAATGGAAAAGCGCTGGGCGGCGGAAAACGAGCGTATCATGCGCGAACATGCCGCCGATACGCCGCCGGTCACCCCGGTCGACGATACGCATACGTCGCCCGCACCATCGCATGACGCCAGCGCGGCATCTGCACCCGCGTTGCCGAATCCGGCGCATGGAATTGCCGAGCCTAGCACCGACCATAGCGACCGCCCGGTGATGGTGGAAAAGCCCGTGGTCGCGCCCGCGCCCTCCGCCGAGCATCCCCATCGCGGGACCGAGGGGGCCGCGTCGTGAGCGAGCATGACGAGATCGACGCCAGCCGCGCCCCCCTGCTCGAACATCTGATCGAGCTGCGGCGGCGGTTGCTATATTGCATCGTGGCGGTCGGGCTCGCCTTTGGCGTGTCGATGTATTTCTCGGAGACGATCTTCGGCTTCCTGGCCAGGCCGCTTTTGACGGCCGGGCAGGGCAAGCTGATCTACACCCAGATCTTCGAGGCGTTCTTCGTTCAGGTGAAGGTATCGTTCTTCACCGCGGTCATGATCTCCTTCCCGGTGATCGCGAACCAGCTTTGGCAATTCGTCGCGCCCGGCCTCTATCGCAAGGAAAAGCGGGCACTGCTGCCCTTCCTGGTCGCGACGCCCGTCCTGTTCCTGATGGGCGCTGCGATGGCCTATTATGTCGCGGTGCCGATGGCTTTGCACTTCGCGCTGGGGTTCGACGGCATGGTCGGCGGCGTGAAGCGGGAGGCATTGCCCGGCGTGGGCAATTACCTGTCGTTCATCATGCAGTTCCTGTTCGCCTTCGGTCTGGCCTTCCTGCTGCCCGTGCTGCTGATGCTGCTGGAGCGGGCGGGCATCGTCACCCGCAAGCAGCTGATCGGGGCACGACGCTATGCCATCGTCGCGGCGACCGCGATCGCGGCGGTGCTGACCCCGCCGGATCTGATGTCGCAGGTGCTGCTCGCGGTGCCGCTGATCATCCTGTACGAGCTGGCGATCATCGGCATCTGGTTTACCGAGCGGGCGCGGTCCAAACAGGCGGCGGTGGCGGAGGACGACGAGGAAGCCGACGCCACGGTGTGATCGGGCCGGGTTGCGGCCTGCAAAAAAGGGGTCTGGCTGAAGCCGGGCCTTTTTTTGTGCTCCGCGCGCGAGTGTGGCGTTCGAGGGCGCTCAACATGGACGAAGCCGTTGGCCGACCTATCGAGCGACGGTCTGAGCACTGTTGAGCCCAAGCCCAAATTTGGAACGCGACGACACGAGGTGGATGCGAAGAATGCCCCTCCCCTTCAGGGGAGGGGGTGGGGTGGGGCGTCGCCCCGGGCCTGGCGTCTGTGGGAGCGTCCCACCCACAAAGGGAGGGGGAGATCAAGCTGACGTTATCGTGCTCAAATCCAGCCCAAACTACCGCTCCACTCCTGCGAAGGCCTAGGCCTGATCGACGTTCATTTCATTCCTCCCCGGGAAGGGGAGGTGGCAGGGCGCAGCCCTGACGGAGGGGTATCCCGGTTGGAGAGTTTGGGGATCACTCGCCACCAGCGACACCCCTCCACCAGCTTCGCTCATCCCCCTCCCCTTGCAGGGGAGGAATGAATGGAATGTCGATAGGCCTTAGTTGGGGGCACGGGCACAATGGTCCAGTGCGCTTCGTCAATAAGCCTTCCCGACCAGACCTCGGCCCCCGCCGGATTCGCTGGACGATATCTCAAATCAGGGGATCAAACTGGAATTGCGCCGCCTCTCTCACAAGCGGTAACGACGTTGCACCCCAAGATCTGTTCAGCATAGGCGAAGCCGAAGGCCACGCGACCACCCCGCCCCAAACGGAAAAGGGCCCCGACAAAATCCGTCGGAGCCCTTTGCATTTCAGCCGGGTGAAAGGCTTACTTCGCGTCGTTCGCCGTCTTGGCGACGGTGTTGCCTGCCGAACTCACATCGCGGCCCACGCCTTCGACGGTGTTGCAGGCGCTGACCAGAAGTGCACCGGCAACGATCGCCAGACCCATCAGCTTACGCATTCTTTGTCTCCTCTACGAAATCGTTGATCGCCCAATGCGTCAGCAAGACATTCGTTCCGGTCCTGTTACGGACTGACGTAGCTCCGCGCGCGATCGGGGAAAAAGATTAAGGCCTGGAAGCGTCACCGGGGGGGGGGGAGGGTGGACGCTTCCAGGCCTATGGCTTGGACAGCGAGAGCGGGGGGGCATAAGTTCGCTATCCGAAGATCAAAACACGCTGCCAGGGCAGGGGTTCCCGGCTTTCCCGGCAATCGCGAATCTTTTTTTAGGATCAGTCGCGGCCGACGATCGGCACGGCGATCTCATAGGCGCCGGTCAGCGGATCGTGGTGCAGCGGCGCGCGCAGCTGACGCGCCAGACCTTCCATCACGCGCCCATAACGCTTGCCGATGAGGCTGCGCAGATCGTCGGTTTCGACCAGTGCGCGCGACACCACACGCACCAGGGCCCGGTTTTCCTGCTCGGCCGGCTTGATCGCCACGCGAATCTGCGCAGCGGAGTCGCAGTTCATCGCCAGCTCTATCGTCTCGGTCACCAGGAAGGCGACCGCGACCGCGACATCCTGGTTGACCAGCAGCGGCGCCACATCGAGCGAGATGCCGATTCCCGACGCGTTTTCGGGCGCGGTGGCGCGGATATTGGCGGCCAGTTCGCCGATCATGGTGCGCAGGTTGAGCCCGCGATTTTCCTCCAGTTCGGCAAAGTGATGGCGATGCACGACCGCCAGCGCATCGACGCGCCGCTGGATCGACGAATAGGCCGCCATGGCCTCGGGGCTCGTCGCGCCGCGTGCATGGAAATTGATCAGGCTGGAGATGACCTGCAGGTTGTTCTTGACCCGGTGATGCACTTCGCGGGTCAGCTTGGTCTGGCGGACCAGCCCTTCGGCCAGACCGGCCTCGTGGGTGGCGACGGTGCGGGTGATCGCCTCGAACGTGTCGGCCAGGTCCCGGATTTCCTGCGCGGGCGCCGCCTCGACCTGCGAGATGTCGAGCACCTCGCCTGGCTGATAGGTGGCGACGATGGCGCGCAGTCGCCGCAGCGGACGGATCAGCAGCCGGTCGACGATGAACCAGCCCAGCACGACCGCGGCCAGCCACATCAGCAGCGGCAGCGCGAGTGCGACGATCAGCGACGAGGTGATCGGCGCGCTGGGTGCCGAGGTGCGCAGGACCAGCCCGGCGATGCCGAGTTCGGTGCGCATCGACTTCATGCGCTCCAGCGTCGAGGATTTCGGCCGCTGATGGATGGGCAGCAACTCGCCATCCAGTTCCAGCGCCGATTCGACCGGCATCGCGGTGCTGCTCTGGTCGATTAGCGACTGGAGAAAGGGCAGGGGAAAGAAGGCGCGGGCCTGGGCGCGGCCGTCCTGGCTGGACGCCGCCAGGACCAGTCCCTTGCCCGGCAGGACGTCCGCGCTGAACGGCGATCCGTCGACCGGGGTCGGCAGCGCGGCGGGCAGCGGATCGCCGCACAGCGTCCGGCCGTTGCGATCGGTGATCAGGAAGCGCGCGCCGGTCAGCGATTGCTGCGCGAAGACGCCCTGCGCCCGAGCGCAGCTCGCCATGTCGAGCGGGTCCTTGCCCATCGCGCGCACCGCGACGCGCAGCGCGGTCATGTCGCCCATCAGTTCGGCGGCGATCGCCCGGGCATCTTCGTTCGCGGCGATCCGCAGTCGGCCGCTGGCCTCGCTGTCGGCTAAGCGCGTCGTCTGAAGCGTGGCGAAGACGGCGATCGCGGCAAGGATGAGCAAAGTGCTGCCGAGGACGAGCACGAGTTTTGCGCCCGTCGCCAGGCGGGGCGGGGCGGGACGGAGGCGCTCGGGCGCCTCGACGTCAGTGGGTGGAATGCTGGCCATGTGGCCGGACGTCAGCCCAGCTTGCTGAGAAGATCAAGCATCTCGTTGGGGATCTTTTCGTCCACCGTCTTCTGGTAGGCCTGGCGAAGCGCCGAGCCCGCATCTTTCTCACCACCCTTTTGGGGAGCGGCGGACGGCGTCTTCTTCGTCTTGTTGCCCAAACTCAAAATATCCCCCTGCACGACCCACTAGCGGGGCAACCGACGCATTGGCAGCCGTGGCACCGCCGGTCGGCGTGACGCCCAAAGCCATAGTTGATGTGGCGATGAAACCAAATTCGATCTGGTTGGTTCCCGATACGATACGAAAAATCCGAGTGCCCTGCCGTTCGCGGCATGGCGGGCGGTGATTTCGCGGAACGGCATTGAAAACACGAGCGTGGACCAGCACATCGGGTCCTCGCCAATACCTCAGGGAGTGATCATTACCCATGTCGCTTGGACAGCAGCTTGCGCCCCATCTTCCCTTCCTGCGGCGCTATGGCCGGGCCCTGACCGGCAGCCAGATGCACGGCGACAAATATGTCCGCGCCACGCTGGAGGCGATTGTCGCGGCCCCGGACCAGTTTCCGCGGGACGTCGATCCCCGCCTTGGCCTGTACCGCATGTTCCAGGGCATCTGGTCGTCGGCCAATTATGACGAACTGGACAATGACGGCACCGATGCGGACGGTAACGAAGGCGTGGCGCGCGCTCGCCTTGCCCGGATGACCCCGCTGTCGCGGCAGGCGCTCCTGCTTACCGCGATGGAAGGCTTCACGCCCGAGGACGCGGCCTATCTGATCGACGTCGAGCCGAGCGAGGTGGAGAATCTCGTCTCCGAGGCGCTGGCCGAGATCGAGAACCAGACCCGTGCCCGCGTGCTCATCATCGAGGACGAGCCGATCATCGCGATGGATATCGAGACGATCGTGCGCGACCTGGGTCACGAAGTCACAGGCGTCGCCGTGACCCGTGACGAGGCGGTCGCGCTGGCCATGGAGGATCGTCCCGGCTTGGTGCTGGCGGATATCCAACTGGCCGACGACAGCTCGGGCATCGATGCGGTCAAGGACATCCTGGCCGAGTTCGAGGTGCCGGTGATCTTCATCACCGCCTTCCCCGAGCGTCTGTTGACCGGCGAGCGTCCGGAGCCGACCTTCCTGATCACCAAGCCCTTCCAGCGTTCGACCGTAAAGGCGGCGATCAGCCAGGCGCTGTTCTTCGACCAGAGCACGGTTCCCGCCGAGTAATCGGCAGGGCCGGGACAGGCATAAAGCAATCGGTTACGGACCCAAAACGGTTGAGAGGCGTTGAGGTAGACATGGCTGATTCCAATGAACCCATTCATGTCGCCAAAGAGGATGCCAGGGCAGGCTCCACGCCGCATGTCACGCGGTATGTCCTGCCCATATCGTTGGTGCTCGTGATCGTGATCTTCGCCTTCCTGGTGTTGCGCTGATACGAGTCCGGCCGAATATGGTCCCGGTATGGCTGGCAATTCTGTCCCGGCCACCTTATATTTTGAAACGGTCGATGCTTCGGCCGTTTCCGATGATCGGATTTTCATGACGCAGCCACTGACGCGGGACGATATTGAGGACGACGCGGTCGAAGCGCCCGTCGAACACGTCGCGCTGCCAGATTCCGAATTCAAGGCGGAGCTGGCGCGGGTCATCCCCCATCTTCGCGCCTTTGGCCGCTCGCTGTCGGGCAGCCGTGACCTCGCCGACGACCTCGTGCAGGAAACGCTGCTCAAGGCATGGGCCGCGCGGCAGCGGTTCCAGGCAGGCACCAACATGCGCGCTTGGACCTTCATCATCCTGCGGAACCTCTATCTGTCGCAGATGCGCCGTGCGCGCTTCAAGGGCGAGTGGGACGATCTGGTCGCCGACCGCATCCTGGCGGCTCCGGCCAGCCAGGACCGCCATGTCGAACTGGGCGATATGCAGCGCGCGCTGATGCACCTGCCTCAGCCGCAGCGCGAGGCCCTGATCCTCGTCGGCGCGGGCGGCTTCGCTTATGAAGAAGCGGCCGAAATCTGCAACGTCGCGGTCGGCACGATCAAGAGCCGCGTCGCGCGCGGCCGCGTCGCGCTGGAGACGATCCTGACCGAAGGCTCGCTTCCCTCGCGTCGTCTGCATGAAACGGACAGCAGCAAGACCGCTCTCGATACGATCATGGGCGATGTCGATCAGTTGAGCGGAGGGCGGTAAGCGCTTTTACTTTTTAGTTTTTAATATTTGGCCGTCCCGGCGTCGATCGGGGCGGCCATTTTCTATTTGGGCGATTGGCTTGACAGCCATGGGGTGATCTTGTCCGATCCGCTCATGCGCGTGCTGACCCTAATCTTTACCGCCTTTCTGCTGACGGCAGCTACACCGCCGGTCCCGGAGGTGCTGAAGCCCTATATTCATGGCGATCGTTTCGATCCGGGCGATTACCGGTGGATGAAGGGGCGCTTTCCGGATGCGACGCCGGAGGAGAAGGCGCAGGACAAGCAGGTCCGGGATTGGATGATGGCGTCTTACACGGCTGCCCTGACCGAAACGCGGGCGGACCTTCTCGCTCTCGGCATTACCGATCCCCAATTAGAGGGAGCACCTGTTGGGGGCTTGGTCTACTCCCAAGTCGCGTCCTTCATCGACACTTCGCTTTGGTCGAGTTTTGCCGCGTTTCAGCAGTCGCTCGAAACGGCCCGGCCGATCGCCGACACGTATTTGCTGGCGGTGAAGACCGCGAAGAAGGTCGGCGCCCCCGATACGCCCAAGCTCCGCGATCTGTTGATGGCGCGTCCGATGGCTGAACAAATGCTTCGTTATTCGAGTAGTTGGGGGGAAGCGGACATGGCTGACGCGCCCGTCTTACCAGAGCCGGTAAAGGCCATCGTCCTTTCGCGTCTGATGACGGCGTTGCGCATGGAGGATCATGAAAACACCGAATGGCTCAAGCAGATCGTTGCGAGGCAGGGGTGGCCCAAACGCTCGGAAGTTGGCGACGATCCAGCCCATCAAGCGTGGCTGCTGGTTCAGCACGCCGATGCCGATCCCGCGTTCCAGCTCACCGTGTTGCGTGCGATGGAGCCGCTCCTGTCAAGCGATGACGTGTCTAAGAAAGACTATGCCTATCTCTATGACCGCGTGATGCTGAAGATCACCGGCAAGCAGCGTTATGGGACGCAGGCGATGTGCAACAATGGCAAGCGCATGCCCAGGCCTCTGGAAAATGATAAGGCGGTTGACCGGCTGCGCGCAAAGGTAGGGCTCAAGCCCATGCCAGACTATCTGGCAGGCATGGACAAAATTTACGGCCAGTGCCCGCCGGGTAAGAGGCTATAGCCGTTCAAGTCCGCTTGCACCGCTGGTCCAGTCGCGCCAGCAGGCGCACCCAGATGTCCGGGAGCCGCGTCGGCCGCGAATAGGCCGAGCGGAGCGCGCAGCCGATATCGTCCGTGCGCTGGGGTGCGCGGACGAAGCGGATGTCGCTGGTCTCGGATTCGGTGCTCGTCATGCCAACATAACCAATCACGTCTTGACAAGTTGCAAATCCTCTGAATTGCTTTTTGTTAACCTGCTGGAAAGCGTTTCTTTCGACGGCGCGGACGGGGTAGAAGCCGTGGCATGAACACCCTGTCCCGTTCCCCATTGCCCGACGCGGTCGATCGCGCGCGTCGGTATTCGTCTTTCCTGGCGATGCTGCTCGACCGGGAGCCGGAGATTGCGGCGGCGGCGCAGGCGGGCGAGCTGCTCGCACTCCGGGGCGTGGCGGACGATCTGCCGGTCGGTACGCGCCTGCGTCGCGAGCGGCGCGCGTTGGCGCTGACGGTGGCGCTCGGCGATCTGGCCGGGCTGTACGACCTGACGGACGTGACCCACCGGCTGACCGACTTCGCCGACCGCGCGCTCGACGAGGCGATCCGCGCCGCGATCGAGGAGCGTACGCCGGGGGCAGAGCCGGTCGGCTTTGCCGCCATCGCGCTGGGCAAGCAGGGCAGCCGTGAACTCAATTATTCGTCCGATATCGACCCCATCCTGATCTTCGATCCCATGACGTTGCCGCGCCGCCCACGCGAGGAGCCGGAGGATGCGGCGGTGCGGATCGGCAAACGGGTGGTCGAACTGCTCCAGGCGCGCGACGGCGATGGTTATGTGCTGCGTGTCGACCTGCGCCTGCGCCCCTCGCCCGAGGCGACACCGATCGCGATTCCCGTCGAGGGGGCGATCGCCTATTATGAAAGCCAGGCGCTGACCTGGGAGCGGGCGGCGTTTATCCGTGCGCGGGCGGCGGCGGGCGATACCGCGCTGGGCCGGCGTTTCCTCGACGCGATCCGCCCGTTCGTATGGCGACGCGCGCTCGATTTCGGCGCGGTCGGCGAGATTCGCGACCTGACCCGCCGCATCCGCGACCATCATGCACAGGGCCAGGCGATGGGGCCGGGCTATGATCTGAAGCGCGGCCGGGGCGGCATTCGCGAGATCGAGTTCTTTGCGCAGATCCATCAGCTGATCCATGGCGGCCGCGATCCCGCCCTGCGCGCGCCCGCCACCCGCGATGCGCTGGCCCGGTTGGCGGAGGCGGGGCGGATCGACGCGGTCGATGCGGCGGCACTCTCCGATGCCTATGTCCTGCTGCGGACGATCGAGCACCGGGTGCAGATGATCGACGATCGCCAGACCCACCAGCTGCCGATGGGCGAGGGGACGACACGCGTCGCCCGGTTGCATGGCCTCGCCGATGGGCAGGCGCTTGTCAGGTTGCTCGCTCCGATCACGGCGCGGGTCGGGGCGATCTATGATGCACTGGATGCCGATGAACGGCCGCGCCTGCCGCATGATCCGGTGCTGTTGAACGAACGGCTGGCGGCGGCGGGCCTCAAGGATGTCGAGGCGGCGACCCGGCGGATCGCGGCGTGGCGTGGTGGCGATTATGCCGCGCTGCGCAGCCCGGCGGCGCGCGAGGCGCTGGACGCGGTGCTGCCCACCCTGGTCGAGGCGCTGGGTGAGGCACCTGACCCCGATGCCGCGATCCTGAAGCTCGATTCGCTGTTCGAGCGGATGACGAGCGCGATCAACATCTTCCGCCTGCTGGAGGCGCGGCCGGGCCTGGCCAGCCTGACCGTCGCGATCCTCAGCCATGCCGCGCCGCTGGCGGCCGAACTGGCGCGGCGGCCGGCGCTGCTCGACGGGCTGATCGATGCCTCGGCCTTTGAGCCCCTGCCTGCGGTCCCATTCCTCGAACGCGACATGCGCGGGGGCGAGAGCGGGCAGGATTATCAGGACCGGCTGGACCATGTTCGCCGCGTGGTGGGTGAGCTTCGCTTCGCCCTGGGCGCGCAGATCGTGGCGGGGCGTGCCGATCCGCTGGAGGTGGCGGGCGGCTATGCCCGCGTGGCGGAGGCGGCGGTGGGGGTGCTGGCGCAGGCGACGGTGGATGAATTCACCACAGCGCATGGCCGGGTGCCGGGCAGTGAGCTGGTCATCCTGGCGCTGGGGCGGATGGGGGGTGCGGCGCTGACCCATGCCTCCGACCTCGACCTCGTCTATCTGTTCACCGGCGACTTCGCGGGGGAGTCGGACGGGCCGAAGCCGCTGGGCGCGACGCTTTATTACAACCGGCTGGCGCAGCGGGTGACGGCGGCGCTGTCGGTGCCGACCCAGGCCGGGCCGCTCTATCCGGTCGATACGCGGCTGCGGCCCTCGGGCACGCAGGGGCCGCTGGTCGTGTCGGTCGAGAGTTTCGCGCGCTATCAGCGCGAGGACGCCTGGACCTGGGAGCATATGGCCCTGACCCGCGCCCGCCCGATCTACGGGTCGGATGCGGCGCGGGCAGAGGTGGCCGCGATCATCGCCGATGTGCTGAACGGCAACCGGCCGACCCGCGACGTGGCGGCGGAGGCCGGTGAGATGCGTGCCGAGATGGCGCGGCACAAGCCGCCACAGGGGCCGCTCGATATCAAGCTGCTGCCCGGCGGTCTGGTTGACCTGGAGTTTGCGGTGCACCGGGCGCAGCTGATCCACCGGACCGGCTTCGATCCCGATCTGGGCCGGGCGATCGCGGGGCTGGTCGCGGCTGGGCTGATGCCGCTGTCGATGGCGCAGGCGCATGACGTGCTGACCCGCGCGCTGGTCGCCTTCCGCCTGCTGGTGCCCGATGGGCAGGAGCCGCCCGAGCTGACCCGCCCGCTGATCGTGCGCGCCATGGGCCTGCCCGACTGGGCGGCGGTGGTTGCCACGCTGGCGGCGACGCGTCAGGAGGTGGGCCGGATATGGTCCCAAGCGTGATGGGGAGATGATGATGCAACAGGGTGATGCGATCCCGGCAGTGACGGTCACGGCCGCGAACGACGCGCCGCTGGCGATGGGCGACCTGGCCGGGCCGCTGGTCGTCTATTTCTATCCCAAGGACGACACCAGCGGCTGCACGCGCGAGGCGCAGGACTTCACCGCATTGGCCGGGGATTTCGAGCAGGCGGGCGTCCGGGTGATCGGCATCTCGAAGGACAGCCCCGCCAAGCACCGCAAGTTCGCCGAAAAGCACGCGCTGGCGGTCGAACTGGTCAGCGACGAGGACGGCGCGGCGTGCGAGGCGTTCGGCGTCTGGGGTGAAAAGAAGCTCTACGGCAAGACCTATATGGGCATCGAGCGCGCGACCTTCCTGTTCGGTCGCGACGGCACGCTGGCGCAGAGCTGGCGCAAGGTGAAGGTGCCGGGCCATGCCCAGGCCGTGCTGGAGGCGGTGCGCGCGCTTTGACGACGATCGCCCAAGCCTGCGCGGCGGTGCTGCGCGAAAGCGATCCGCGTGCCAAGGTACGGGCCGCGCGGGCGGTGGCGCGTGGCTGGCGTCGGGGAGCGCTGGCGCATGAATTCGATGTCGCCATGCCCGACGCGCCGGGGCGCCCCGATCGCCCCGAGCTGCTGCCACCCAACCGGATGCCCAAGCGTGGGCGCGGCGGATCGGAAAAGGGGCGGATCGCGCTGCTCCATGCGCTGGCGCATATCGAGTTCTCGGCGATCGACCTGGCCTTCGACGCGGCGGGGCGGTTCGGTGCGCAATTCCCGCGCGCCTTTGTCGACGACTGGATCTCGGTCGGCGCGGACGAGGCGATGCATTTCGCGGTGCTCGATCGCCGGTTGCGCACGCTGGGCTCGGGCTATGGCGCGCTGCCCGCCCATGCCGGTCTGTGGGAATCGGCGGAGGCGACCGCGCATGATGCCATGGCGCGGCTGGCGGTGGTGCCGATGGTGCTGGAGGCGAGGGGGCTCGACGTCACGCCCGAGACGGTGGCGCGGGTCCGCGCCGGGGGTGACGAACCCTCGGCCCGCATCCTCCAGCGCATCTATACCGACGAAATCCGGCATGTCGGATTTGGCGCGAAATGGTTCGGTTATCTCGCCGCCGGTCACGACATCGAACCCGCGCAGCACTGGCAGATGCTGGTCCGGCGGCACTTCCGGGGCGTCGTTAAGCCACCGTTCAACGTTTCGGCGCGCGAGTCAGCCGGTTTGACGCGCGATTTCTATGAACCCCTTGCGGACATGGAACCCGTAAAGGCACAAGCTGACCGTCTGTAACGCGGTGGGGCTGCGAAACAGGATTGGATGGACGAAGCCGGCAATCCCGACTGTGGGATCGCTCGGCGAGAGCATGTCGGGGTTCGATGAAGCAGCTTGCACTATCCGGTAAATCGATTGCTTCGCGCGTCCGATCCGTTGTTGCCACCGCCGCCGTCATCGGCCTGATCACGCCCGCAGCCTTTGCCGCCTCGGCACCCGCCGCGCCCAAGGCGTCGAGCCGGGCCCCCGCCTCGGTCGGCGGTGAGTTCATTCCCGCCAACAGCGCCGAGGCCTCGGCCGACCTTCGCACCGACCAGCAGTTCCGCACCCTGTTCCAAAGCTGGAAGAAGATGGACGCCCGCCAGAATGGCGTGATCGCGATCCCGTCGGTCCATCCGGTCGAAAAGCTTCAGTTCACCAGCAATTTCGGCATCCGTTCCGATCCGTTCCGGGGCACCGCCGCGATGCACGCCGGGGTCGATATTCCGGGTCCGATCGGCACCCCCATCTATGCCACCGCCGACGGCATCGTCGACCATGCGGGCTGGCAGGGCGGCTATGGTAACCTCATCGAGGTCAACCATGGCAAGGGCATCGCGACCCGTTACGGCCATCTCTCCAAGATCCTCGTCGCCGACGGCGCCCGAGTGACCCGTGGCCAGCTGATCGCGCTGATGGGTTCGACCGGCCGTTCGACCGGCTCGCACCTTCATTACGAAGTCCGCATGGACGGCCACGCCGTCAATCCCGTGCCTTTCCTGACGACGGGCGATTATCTGACCGCCTCGCAGGATCATGCGATCCACCAGATTCCCGTGTCGACCGACGGCCCGGCGGCGCAGGACTGAATTTCGATCCTCCCTGGCACGGGGAGGGGGGACCGCTCGCAGAGCGGTGGAGGGGGATCGCGGCCAGAGGCGTCGCCTGGGGAAGTTCCCCTCCGTCGGACCTTCGGTTTGCCACCTCCCCGAGCCGGGGAGGATTTAGTGGGATTGCCCCTACCGCCCCCCGCGCCTATCTGAACCCCATGGCCACCAGCATTTCCGAAATCGCGCTGACCCCGGCCGCCGCGGCTCGCGTCGCGACGATCGCCGAGCGGCAGAACAAGCCCGCCATCCTGCGCCTGTCGGTCGAAGGCGGCGGCTGTTCGGGCTTCCAGTATAAATTCGGCCTCGCCGACGCCCCGGCCCAGGACGATGCGGTCGCGCTGACCGACGGAGTCACGCTGGTCGTCGACAGCATCAGCCTGGATTTGGTCCGGGGTGCGCAGGTCGACTATGTCGAGTCCCTCGGCGGCGCGGCGTTTCAGGTGAAGAACCCCAACGCGGCCTCGGGCTGTGGCTGCGGCACCAGCTTCTCGGTCTGACGTGAAGATCACCACTTACAACGTCAACGGGATCAAGGCCCGTGGCCCCCGCCTGCTCGAATATCTGGCCGAGGCGGATGCCGACATCGTCTGCCTTCAAGAATTGAAGGCCAGCGACGAAACGTTCCCGATCAAGGATATCGAGGCCGCCGGTTACGGTGCGGTCTGGCATGGCCAGAAGAGCTGGAACGGCGTTGCGGTCCTTGCGCGCGGTGCCCAGCCGGTCGAGCGGCAACGCGGCCTGGCGGGTGAGGACGAGGACGAGCATAGCCGCTACCTCGAATGCGAGGTGAACGGCCTGGTCGTCGCCTCGCTCTATCTCCCCAACGGCAATCCGCAGCCGGGGCCGAAATTCGACTATAAGCTGCGCTGGATGGAACGGCTGGCGACGCGCGCACGCGAATTGCTGGCCGAGGAAGTGCCCGCCGTGCTGGCGGGGGATTACAACGTCATCCCGAATGACGACGACACCTTTTCGGTTCCCGTGATGGCAAGCGATGCGCTGATGCAGCCGGAGAGCCGTGAGGCTTACCGCCGGTTGCTGGCGCAGGGGTGGACGGACTCGCTGCGCACCCGTGCACCCAAGGGTGGGGTGTGGACCTTCTGGGACTATCAGGCCGGGTCGTGGCAGCGCGATGCGGGGTTCCGCATCGACCATCTGCTGCTCAGTCCGCAGGCCGCCGACAGGCTGGTCGATGCGGGCGTCGACAAGAGCTATCGCGGGCGGGAAAAGGCCAGCGACCATGCCCCGACCTGGGTGAAGCTGCGCGACCAGTAATTCCTCCCCTGCAAGGGGAGGTGGCAGGCCGAAAGCCTGACGGAGGGGTGTCACGGCCGATGGCGTGATCCATCGCTGTCGGTTACACCCCTTCACCACCGCTTCGCGGCGGTGCCCCTTCCCTTGCAGGGGAGGAATGCTTCGAACAGAGACCGCCCATGCGCCGTGCCGCTACCCTGCTGATCCTTACCCTGACATTGACCGCCTGTGACCAGCGCGGCAGCACCGACGCACGCGTCGCCGACGCGGACGCGCAGGAGCGCGCACGGCAGGAAAAGGTCGCCAAGGACATGGTCGCGCAGACCGAGGATCAGGTGCGGGTCAAGATGCTGGAGCAGCGTCTGGCGGCGCTGGAGGCGCAGGTCGCCCTGATGCAGGCGGATCGCAAGATGTTGGATGCGCAACTGGTCGAGCAGCGATTGAACCAGATCGAGGCGGGGCGGGTGGCGGGCGATGCCGCTCCGGTGGCTGCGCCGACACCGTCGGCCGGTCCGGTCGCTGCGGGGCGTAGCGGTGCCGCTTCGTCTGCGGCACGGGCACCCAGGGCCACCGCGACACCGTCCGCACGCAAGCCGCTGGTCCTGGACCTGCGATAGTCGCGCACGGACGGAGAGGACGCCCCGGCATGGTGGCCAGGGCGCAGGTGACGGTTACTTCTTCAGGTGCGCCGAGATGTACTTGTTCATCTCAAACATCGTGCACTTGTCCTTGCCGAACACCTTCTTCAGCTTGTCGTCGGCCAGGATTTCCCGCTTGTTCTCGGGGTTCTGCAGGTTGTTGGCCTTGATGTAATCCCACACCTTGCTGATGACCTGGCTGCGCGGCAGCTTCTCGTTGCCAACGATCGCGCCCAGTTCCTCGGAGGGCTGGACCGGTGCGTGGATGCCGGTGCCCGTGGTTGCGGTGGCCATGATATTCCTTCCCTTAATCCTTCTGCGCCCCGACCATGCCGGTGGGTCGCGCGTGAATCACGCCTTCTTCAGCGCGTCCGCCTTGTGCGCCGCCTTTCCGCCGTTGTCACTCTCTACTATGTATTGCGGCTCGTCCTTGGATGCGCGGACGGTATGGCCCTTGATCTGGGTGTCGCTGGTCTGCTTCTTGACGACCTTGCCTTCGGCGGTGCCGCCATGGCTGTTCCACTCGACATGATCGCCCTTCTTGAACTCGGTCATCGTCACTCTCCTGACTGGTGGTCGGTACCAATCCTCCAGGGCTTTCGTTGGTTGCACCGGCGCGCGCCACGGGGCATCAGGGCCGCCATCCAAGGAGACAGGAACCATGAAGACCCGCGCCGCCGTCGCCTTCGAAGCGAAGAAGCCGCTCGAAATCGTCGAACTCGATCTGGAGGGGCCCAAGGCCGGTGAGGTCCTGGTCGAGATCATGGCGACCGGCATCTGCCACACCGACGCCTATACCCTAGACGGGCTGGACAGCGAAGGCATCTTCCCCAGCGTGCTCGGGCATGAGGGTTGCGGCATCGTGCGCGAGGTGGGCGCGGGCGTGACCAGCGTGGTGCCGGGCGATCATGTCATCCCGCTCTACACGCCGGAATGCCGCCAGTGTAAGTCGTGCCTGTCGGGCAAGACGAACCTGTGCACCGCGATCCGCGCGACCCAGGGCAAGGGCCTGATGCCCGACGGCACGACCCGCTTCAGCTACAAGGGGCAGCCGATCTTTCACTATATGGGCTGCTCGACCTTCTCGAACTTCACCGTCCTGCCCGAGATCGCGGTGGCGAAGATCCGTGAAGACGCGCCGTTCGACACCAGCTGCTATATCGGCTGCGGCGTGACGACGGGCGTGGGCGCGGTGGTCAACACCGCCAAGGTGCAGCCGGGCGAGAATATCGTCGTCTTCGGTCTGGGCGGCATCGGCCTGAACGTCATCCAGGGCGCCAAGCTGGCGGGCGCGGGCCGGATCATCGGTGTCGACATCAACCCGGCGCGCGAGGAATGGGGCCGTCGCTTCGGCATGACCCACTTCCTCAATTCCAAGGGGTTGAGCCGCGAGGAGACGATCGCCAAGATCCTCGAGCTGACCGATGGCGGCGCGGACTACAGCTTCGACGCGACCGGCAATACCGAGGTGATGCGCACCGCGTTGGAATCCTGCCATCGCGGCTGGGGCACCTCGATCATCATCGGCGTTGCCGAGGCGGGCAAGGAGATCAGCACGCGGCCGTTCCAGCTGGTGACGGGGCGCAACTGGCGCGGCACGGCGTTCGGCGGCGCGCGCGGGCGGACCGACACGCCCAAGATCGTCGACTGGTATATGAACGGCAAGATCGAGATCGACCCGATGATCACCCACCGACTGACGCTGGAGGAGATCAACAAGGGCTTCGACCTGATGCATGCGGGCGAGAGCATCCGCAGCGTGGTGATCTTCTGATGTTCAGCCATGTCGTCATCGGCGCGAACGACATTGCGCAGGCCAAGCGTTTCTATGACGCGATCCTGGGCGTGATCGGTGCGCCGGAGGGCGTGGTCGATCCGCTCGGGCGGCTGGTCTACAGCCACAAGGGTTCGCGCTTCCTGATCACCCGGCCGCTCAATGGCGAGCCCGCCACCCATGCCAATGGCGGAACGCTGGGCTTCGCGGTGGACTCGCCCGAACAGGCCGATGCCTGGCACAGGGCGGGCCTGGCGCATGGCGGCACCGCGATCGAGGACCCGCCGGGCTATCGCCATCCGCCGGTGGGCACGGTCTATCTGGCCTATCTGCGCGACCCGACCGGCAACAAGCTGTGCGCGCGGCATCTGGTGGAGGCGAACTGATGTACACGCATGTCATGGTCGGATCGAACGACATCGCACGGTCGAAGGCATTCTACGATGCGCTGTTCACCGCGCTGGGCGGCGAGCCGGGCATGCAGGCCGGGGAGCGGCTTCTTTACCGTCACAACGGCGCGGCCTTCATGGTGACCCGGCCGATCGACGGGCAGGCGGCCACCTTCGCCAATGGCGGCACCATCGGGCTGGGCGCGGCCGATCCGGCGCAGCTCGACGCCGCACATGCGGCGGGTGTCGCGCATGGCGGTACGGCGATCGAAGCCCCCGTGGGCGAGCGTCAGACGCCGATGGGACCGGCCTATCTCGGCTATCTGCGCGATCCCGACGGCAACAAGCTTTGCCTCGGCTGTCGTGCGCCGAAAGCGTGAGCAACGACTACATCCTGACGCTGGCCTGCCAGGACCGGGTAGGCATCGTCGCCGCCGTGTCGGGCGTGCTGGCGGGGATCGACGGCTTCATCCTCGACAGCCAGCAATATGCCGATCTGGAGACGGGGCGCTTCTTCCTGCGCATCGTCTTCACCGGGCAGGGGGCGCGCTTCCCCACCTCGGTCGAGGGGGTGAGGGCGGCGCTGGCCGAGCCCGCCACGCGGTTCGGCTTCGACTGGCATGTCGCCCCCGCCGCCGAGCGGCCGCGGATGCTGATCGCGGTGTCGAAGGGGTCGCACTGCCTGAACGACCTGCTCCATCGCTGGCGGACAAACACGCTGCCGGTCGAGATCGTCGGCGTCGTCTCCAACCATGACAGCCTTCGCCCGCTGGTCGAATGGCATGGCCTGCCCTGGCATCACCTGCCGGTCAGCGATGCCAATCGCGCGGAGCAGGAGGCAGCGATGCTGGCCCTGATGGACGAGACCCGGGCCGACTATCTGGTGCTCGCCCGCTATATGCAGGTGCTGGGCAAGCGGCTGGTCGCGGCGCTTCCGGGGCGGTGCATCAACATCCATCACAGCTTCCTGCCCGGCTTCAAGGGCGCGCAGCCCTATCACCGCGCCCATGCGCGCGGGGTGAAGCTGATCGGTGCGACCGCGCATTTCGTGACCGCCGACCTGGACGAGGGGCCGATCATCGAGCAGGCGGTCGAGCGTGTCGATCACCGCGCCAGCGTCGACGACCTGATCCGCATCGGCCGCGATATCGAGGCGCAGGTGCTGGCTCGCGCGGTCGCCTGGGTGGGTGAGCGGCGGGTCTTCCTCAATGACAACCGGACGGTGGTGTTCCGATGACGATCGAGACGATTTCGACCTCCAAGGCCTTTGGTGGCATCCAGGGCGTGTACGTGCATGACAGTGACGCGACCGGCACGCGCATGACCTTCTCGGTCTTCGTGCCGGAGCATGAGGCGGGCGAAAAGCTGCCCGTGCTGTGGTATCTGTCGGGCCTGACCTGCACCCATGCCAATGTCACCGACAAGGGCGAGTATCGGGCCCCATGCGCCGAGCACCGGGTGATCTTCATCGCCCCCGATACCTCGCCGCGTGGGGAAGGTGTCGCCAATGACGACGCCTATGACATGGGGCAGGGCGCGGGCTTCTATGTCGATGCCACGCAGGAACCCTGGGCGAAGCATTTCAGGATGCGGACCTATATCGAACAGGAACTGCCCGCGCTGATCGCCGAGCATTTCCCGGTTGCCGACATGGGCGCGCAAGCCATTACCGGCCACTCGATGGGCGGCCACGGCGCGCTGACCATCGGCCTGCGCAACCCTGACCGCTTCCGCAGCGTGTCGGCCTTTGCCCCCATCGTCGCACCGTCCCAGGTGCCCTGGGGTGAGAAGGCGCTGGGCGGTTATCTGGGCCCGGACCGGGCGGCGTGGCGACAGGCGGATGCGGTCGCGCTGATCGAGGACGGGGCGCGGGTGCCCGACCTGCTGGTCGACCAGGGCGATGCCGACCAGTTCCTGACCGAGCAACTCCGCCCCGAATTGCTGGCCGAGGCGTGCGAAAAGGCGGGGATCGCCCTGACGCTGCGGATGCAGCCGGGGTACGACCATAGCTACCACTTCATCTCGACCTTCATGGCCGATCATGTGGCCTGGGCGGCGGAGCGTCTGCGGCGGTAAGCCAATCCCTGTTCGGTCCTAGCGAAGTCGCAGGCCCTGCTATGAGCGGATCAAGTAGGATCAGCGCATAGTCCTTCCCTGTAAGGGGAGGAATTCGGGGCAAACTATCTTCTGGCTGAACGGTGGGCTGGGCCGAGACCCAGATTTTGCACCCTCGCCATCGATCCGCTAACGCACCGACTTTGATGTGAAGGACAATATATGAGTTGCGCGCACGGCGAGCCGGACGATGGCGATCTGATCGGCGAAGACGGCAAGATCGCTGTCCCGGACCATGTCGCGGACGCCATCCGCACGCTGATCGCCTGGGCCGGGGACGATCCCACGCGCGAGGGGCTGGTCGATACGCCCAAGCGCGTCGCACGCGCCTGGGCTGAATATTGCGCGGGCTATGCCGACGATCCGGCCGTCCACCTGTCGCGGGTGTTCGAGGAGGTTGGCGGCTATGACGAGATCGTGCTGCTGAAGGACATTCCCTTCCAGTCGCATTGCGAACACCATATGGCCCCGATCATCGGCGTTGCGCATATCGCCTATCTGCCGCGCAATCATGTCGTCGGCATCTCCAAGCTTGCGCGCGTGCTGCATGGCTTTGCCCGCCGGTTGCAGGTGCAGGAGCGGCTGACCGCCGAGGTTGCCGACTGTATCTGGGAAAACCTCAAGCCGCTGGGCGTCGCGGTGGTGATCGAGGCGACGCATGGCTGCATGACCTCACGTGGGGTGCGTACGCCGGGCGTCTCGATGGTGACGAGCCGCATGATGGGCACGTTCCGCGACGACGATCGCAGCCGCAAGGAAGTGCTGGCGTTGATGGGCCAGCGTGGATGACACGCCGCACCGTCCTGATCACCGGAGCGGCCAAGCGGCTGGGCGCGCATATCGCCCGGCGGCTGGCGGCGGACGGGCATCGGCCGGTGATCCACTATAACGGCTCGCGCGAAGAGGCGGCGGCGCTGGCGGCGGAACTGGACGCGCCGATGGTGCAGGGCGATCTGGCCGAGCTCGACGGCATCGACGCGCTGTTCGCCCGCGCGCGCGTGGCGGCGGGCGGGCCGATCGACGGGCTGGTCAACAGCGCTTCGGCCTTTGTCTTTGACCGGCCGCCGGAAACGGACGCCGCCCTGATGGCGCGGCTCTATGCGATCAACGCCGCCGCACCGGCCCTGCTGGCGTCGGCGCTGGCGCGGCAGGATGATATGCAGGACGGCGCGGTGGTCGATATCCTCGACCAGAAGCTGGCCAATCCGAACCCCGATTTCTTCGCCTATAGCTGCGCCAAATTCGCGTTGGCGGGGGCGAACACGATGCTGGCGCAGGCGCTGGGACCGCGCATCGCGGTCAATGCGGTGGCGCCCGGCCTGACGCTGCAGAGCGGCGACCAGAGCGATGCGGAATTTGCCGAGGCGGCGACCAAGAACCTGCTCGGCCGCCCCATCGGCGCGGAGGCGGTGGCGGAGGCCGTATCCTTCCTGCTGACCGCCAGGGGGCTTCGCGGCCAGACGCTGTATGTCGATTGCGGCCAGCGTTTCTGCCGCCGCGACGGCGATGTGATGTTCGAAGGACGGGCATGACCGCGACCTACAAGATCCTGCTCGACGAGATGACGGTGGCGATGCATCTGGGCATCTATCCGCATGAGGTCGCGCCCCAGCCGGTCAGCCTGTCGGTGGCGATGACCGTCACCTATCCGGCCGCACCCAATGCCGACCGGATCGAGGAGGTCCTCGACTATGACTTCCTGCGCGAGGGCATATTGGCGATGGCGCGTGGGCCGGGCTTCGCGCTGCAGGAAAGCCTGTGCGAGGCGGTGGCGGCTTTGTGCCTGGCCGACCCGCGCGTGACGGCGGTCAAGGTTCGCTCGACCAAGACCGATATCTATCCCGACGCCCGGATCGGCTGCGAGATCGAACGCACCCGCTGACCATGGCCGATAGGCCTGCCGGTCATCTTAACGGGAATGTCATCAAACTGTTGCGAAAGGACCTGCTGCTGCCCTAAGCCGCCGCGACCAACAGGGCAGGGCGTTCAGCGTGACCAAGACGTTATTCCATCGCGGCCCTATCGGGCTGGCGGTCGCGCTTGCGGTCGGCGGCGTTCCCACGCCTGCCGTCGCACAAACCGTGCAAGAGCTTCAGCAGCAGATCAACGAGTTGAAGGCGCAGATCAAGGCGCTGACCGATGCGCAGAAGGCTGGGGCGACGTCTGGCCCGATGCCGCCCGCTGCTCTGCCCGCCGCGCCGCCTGTCGTTGCCACCGTGCAGCCTGCGCCCGCGATGCCACCGGTGGTGACGCCTGTGCCGCAGCGGGTGGCCAGCGCCCCCAAGCCGCCGTCCGCCCGCGCGCCCTGGTACGAACGGCTACGCCTGCGCGGTTATACGCAGCTTCGCTACAACGCTTTGCTCGACAGCGAGGATGCGCCGGGCCCCAATGGCTCGCGGCTGCGCTCGGTCCACGACGCCTCGATCAACGATGATGGCGGCTTCCTGCTGCGCCGCGTCCGGCTCGTTTTGCAGGGCGATATCACCGACCGGCTGCAACTCTATTTCCAGCATGACTTCGGCGCGGCGGTGAACAACCAGTCGAGCACCGAGCGGCGCGAGAATTTCGGCCAGTTGCGCGACGTCTATGTCGACTGGTTCCTGGACCCCGAACGCCGCCTGCGCCTGCGCTTCGGCCAGTCCAAGGTGCCGTTCGGCTGGGAGAATCTGCAATCCTCGTCCAACCGCCTGCCGCTTGACCGCTCGGATGCGATCAACAGCGGCGTGCCGGGCGAGCGCGACGTCGGCATCAACGTCTATTACACCCCCGCGCCGGTTCAGGCGATCTGGGACCGGCTGACCAAGAACAAGCAGAAGCTGTTCGGCAATTACGGTGCGTTCGGGCTGGCCGTCTATAACGGGCAGGGGACCAACCGGACCGAGCGGACCGATAATCTGATGAAGGTCGCCATGGCCACCTGGCCCTTTGCGCTCGACGGGCTGGGGCCGTTGTTCCGGGGGCAGGTGCTGGAAGTGGGCGGCTCGGCGCTGTTCAACCGCTTTCGCCCCGAACTGCGCAGCGGCGGGGTCAGCACCGTCGACTATCGCGATGATCGGGTCGCCGTCCATGCCATCCTCTATCCGCAGCCTTTCGGTATCCAGACCGAATGGACGACCGGCTGGGGACCGCAATATGACAATGCGCTGGGGCTCGTCCGCTCCAGCCGTCTGGGCGGCGGCTATGTCCAGCTGATGGCGAATGTCGGCCAGACCCCGATCGGTCGCGCCATCCCCTATGTCCGCTGGCAGCATTATCGCGGCGGCTGGAAAGCCAATGTCGATGCGCCGCGCCTGGAAACCGACGAGTGGGAATTGGGCACCGAAATCCAGCTGGTCGACGCGCTGGAACTCACCCTGGCCTATGCCCGGATGGAACGACGGGAGGCGGATTCCCGCCGCTTCGGCCGCGCCACCGGCGACCTGATCCGGACCCAGTTACAGTTCACCTATTGAGGGTGGCGCCGATCTTCCCCGGCACGGGGAGGGGGACCATGCGTAGCATGGTGGAGGGGGCTCTCCGCAAAGGATGCACGCCGTGGAAGCCCCCCTCCGTCAGGCCTCGCGGCCTGCCACCTCCCCGTGCCGGAGAGGATCATCTGCCTCAGTCGCCCCCGCCGGGGCCGTTGAAGTCGATGCGGATGCGCACCCATTCGCCGACCATCACCTTGCCGCCGATGCGTGGCGCGCGGACGCGGAACTGCCAGGCGGCCTCGCGCATCGAGCGGCCCAAGCCCAGTCCGACCGGGGACTCGCCCAGGATGCGGCAATTCTCGACCCGATAGTCGGGGATGGTCTTGCACGCGATCAGCGCCCAGCTGCCGGGCGGCGGTGCGGCGCGGAGATAGCCGTTCAGTTCGGCATTGCTCGGGCGGTGCGGATACCATTCGGCATTGTACAGCCTCTGGCCGCCGGGGCCTTCGCCCGGACCATAGGCCGAGGCGCTGTCCTCACCACGATCGTCGCCATTGCTCGACCCGACACCCTTGCCCTCGCCCTTGGGCATCGCGGCGATGTTACCGCCTTCGAACAGCGACTTGTCGCCCCATTGCCAGGGCGTCGGTGCGGAGGTGTCGGCCTGTTTCTCGGTCGGCGGTGTGGGCGTGTCGGGCTGTTTCTGCGTCGCGGGTGCCTTCGACCCACCCGCCGCCGCCGGTTTGCGGGTGACGGTGCGGGTTTCGGGCACCGGTGCGCCGGCCTCCCTGTCCGACGGCGACACGGAGAAGGTGTTGAGCGCGGAGGACCGCTCGGGCTCGATCAGCTTGGGCGCGAGGTGGAACAGCAGCCATGCGAGGAGCAGGTGCGCGACCACCGTGAGGGTGATCGACGCGCCCCGCTCGCGCAGCTTCTCGCGATAGCGTTCGGGGATGAACGCCCACCGGCCCGACGACGAAGGAGGAGCGACCACCGCCATCGTCGTCGTCTTAGCCGGGAAAGGCCGCGTGCGCGCGCATCAGGCCCGATTGGCGGCGGACAGCACCGCCCGGACGCTGGCGGTGGCGATGTCGGTATCGAGCCCGACCCCGAAGACGATGCGCCCGTCGGCGGTGCGTGCCTCGACATAGGCGGCGGCCTGCGCATCGGCACCGTGACCGATGGCATGTTCGTTATAGTCGATCACCTCCAGCGCCGGGCCGGTCGTGTCGGCGAGCGCGGCGATCACGCTGGAGATCAGGCCGTTGCCGCGCCCGGAGATCGAACGTTCCTCGCCCGCCACCAGCACGCGGCCGATAAAGGTCCGCTGTCCCGCCGTGCCGCTTTCCTCATAGTCGCGCAGGACGAACCGGTCGTCGTCGCGCGGCAGATAGGTCGCCTCGAACCCGCCCCAGATATCGGCGGCGTTCAGCTCGCGGCTGGTCGCGTCGGCCATCGCCTGGACGTGGCGGCTGAAATCGGCCTGGAGCCGCTTGGGCAGTTTCAGTCCCTTATCCTGCTCGATCACCCAGGCGACGCCGCCCTTGCCCGATTGCGAATTGACGCGGATCACCGCTTCATAGCTGCGGCCCAGATCGGCGGGATCGATGGGGAGGTACGGCACTTCCCACAGATCGTCGTTGCGCTGCCCCTGGGCGGCGAAGCCCTTCTTGATCGCGTCCTGGTGGCTGCCCGAAAAGGCGGTGAAGACCAGGTCGCCCGCATAGGGGGTGCGCGGATGCACGGGCAGGTTGGTGCAATAATTCACCGTGTTCACCACCTCGTCGATGTCCGACAGGTCGAGGCGGGGGTCGACGCCTTGGGTGTACAGGTTGAGCGCGACCGTCACGAGGTCGCAATTTCCGGTGCGCTCGCCATTGCCCAGCAGGCAACCCTCGACCCGGTCGGCACCCGCCATCACGCCCAGCTCGGCGGCGGCGACGCCCGTCCCGCGATCGTTATGCGTGTGCAGCGATATGACCACCGAATCGCGGTTCGGGATGTTGCGGCCGAACCATTCGATCTGATCGGCATAGACGTTGGGCGTCGCGCACTCGACGGTGGCGGGCAGGTTCAGGATCAGCGGATGCTCGGGTGTGGGCTTCAGCACGTCCATGACGGCGGCACATACCTCGACCGAGAAATCCAGCTCGGCGGTCGAGAAGGTTTCGGGGCTGTATTCGAACTGCCACCGCGTGTCGGGGCGCTTGGCGGCTTCGTCGCGCAGGATCTTGGCACCCTCGACCGCGATTTTGCGCACCTCGTCGCGGGTCATGCCGAACACGATCTTGCGCCACGCCGGGCTGACCGCATTGTAGAGATGGACGATGGCGGTGCGTGCCCCCTCCAGGCTTTCGAAGCTGCGCTCGATCAGGTCGCGGCGCGACTGGGTCAGCACCTGGATCGTCACGTCCTCGGGGATGCGATCCTCGCGGATCAGGCCGGAGATGAAGTCGAACTCGGTCGCGCCCGCGCTCGGGAAGCCGACCTCGATCTCCTTCAGTCCGACCTTGACGAGCAGGTCGAACATCCGCGTCTTCTTCTCCGCGTCCATCGGATCGATCAGCGCTTGGTTGCCGTCGCGCAGATCGGTCGACAGCCAGCGCGGCGCCTTGGTGATCGTGCGGTTCGGCCATTGCCGATCGGGCAGGGCGATGGTGGGGAAGGGGCGGTATTTGGTGGAGGGGTCGCGCAGCATGATCGTCGGGTCTTCCAGCATTCTCGGCCGCATCTGGCCAAAGGTGCGGCGGGGACAGGCTTATCGGTTCATTCCGCCCTTAGGGAAGTCGCGCATGGCCACGCCGATCCTCCCCTAAGGGCGGATAAGTCGAAGCGAACGGAGCAGCGGCGCGGCGATCATGATGGAGCGGTTCATGCCGCGTCGGCGTCGCCTTGTCCATATCGAGATTGATGACGCGCGCCTGACGACGGCGGCACAAACGAACGAGGCCGCCCCTTATGGGAGCGGCCTTGCGGTCTACGGATTGCCCCAAGGATTGGTCATTCGCCCCCCTATACACCACCCCGGCCTTCGCCGGGATGGTGTATAGGAGGCTGCAAGGACCCTGGTCTTGGGACGGGCCCGGAATTACTGCGCGGTGAAGGCGGCGTTGATCGTCAGGTCGACCTCGTCACCCACGACCGGCACATAGGCGCCGACGCCGAAGTCCGAACGCTTGATCTTGCCCGTCGCGCGGAAACCGATGTTCAGCTTCTTCGACATCGGATTGGTGCCCGCACCGAAGAAGGTGGCGTTCAGCGTGACCGGCTTGGTCTGGTCCTTGATGGTCAGGTTGCCGGTGATGACGGCCTTGTTGCCCATCACCTTCACGCCCGTCGAGACGAAGCGCGCGGTCGGATAGGTCGCGGCGTCGAAGAAGTCCTTCGACTTCAGGTGGTTCGCGAAAGGTGCGGCGGTGACCGAGAGGTTGTCGATCTTGAAGGTCACGTCGACCTTGGCCGCCTGCGGGCGGGCCGGATCGATGGTCAGCGTGCCTTCCGACGCGCCGAACTGCCCCTCGAGCATCGAGAAGCCCATATGGTTCAGCGACCAGGTGACCTGGGTATGCGCGGGGTCGACGGCATAGGTGCCCGCGACGACGCGCGAGGCGATGGCGGCGCCCGGCGTGCCGGTCGGGGCGGCCTTGGTCTGGGCGATGGCGGGGGCGGCAATGACGAGCGCCATGGCGGCGGGAAGAACGAAACGCATGGGTGGTAACTCCCTGTTGGACGGTGGCCTTTGTGGGCTGTGCGCTCAACGCACGTCAAAGGCCAAGGTCGCAACGATGCGTTTCCGGGTGGTGGTCTCTGCGAGGCTCCTTGCCCTCCCCCAGCCCCTCCCGCCTGCGGGAGGGGAGAGGTTTGGGGCGGCTGTTCCATTTTTCGCAGAAGCCGCTGGTTAGTTGAAGCGCTTGCGGCGCCCGCTTGGCACGCCCCTCCCGCAAGCGAGTTTCAGGTCGGTCATGCCCCCGGCATGACCTGAACGATGCGGGGCATCGTTTACCTGAAACTGGGATGGGGGAGGGCCCCGTGTCTCACCGAGCCCTCCCCCCCCCAGGAACAAATCAGTTCTTCGCCTTGTCCACCAGCTTGTTCGCGCCGATCCACGGCATCATCGCGCGCAGTTCGCTGCCGACCTGCTCGATCGGATGGCGCTTGGCGGCGATGCGGCTGGCCTTCAGTTCGGGCTGGCCGGCGCGGTTGTCGAGCACGAAGTCCTTCACGAAGCGGCCCGACTGGATGTCGGCGAGCACGCGCTTCATTTCCTTCTTCGTCTCTTCGGTGATGATGCGCGGGCCGGTCTTGATGTCGCCATATTCGGCGGTGTTCGAGATCGAGTAGCGCATGTTGGCGATGCCGCCCTCATACATCAGGTCGACGATCAGCTTCAGTTCGTGAAGACACTCGAAATAGGCCATTTCGGGGGCGTAGCCCGCCTCGACCAGCGTCTCGAAGCCCGCCTGGACCAGCGCGGTCGCGCCGCCGCACAGCACGGCCTGCTCGCCGAACAGGTCGGTCTCGCACTCTTCGCGGAAGTTCGTCTCGATGATGCCCGAACGACCGCCGCCCACGCCGCTGGCATATGCCAGCGCCACGTCATGCGCATTGCCGCTGGCATCCTGGTGGATCGCGATCAGGCAGGGCACGCCGCCGCCGCGCACATATTCGCTGCGCACGGTGTGGCCGGGGCCCTTGGGCGCGATCATGATGACGTCGATGTCGGCGGGCGGCTCGATCAGGCCGAAATGCACGTTCAGGCCGTGCGCGAAGGCAAGCGCCGCGCCGGGCTTCATGTTGCCCTTCAGGTCGGCGTCATAGATCGCGGCCTGATGCTCGTCGGGGGCCAGGATCATCAGGATGTCGGCCCAGGCGGCGGCTTCCTTGTTCGACAGGACCTTGAAGCCCGCGCCTTCCGCCTTGGCGGCGGAGGCCGAACCCGGGCGCAGCGCGATCGCGACATTCTTGACGCCCGAATCGCGCAGGTTCTGGGCATGGGCATGACCCTGCGAGCCGTAACCCAGGATGGCGATGTTCTTCTCGGAGATCAGGTTCAGATCGGCGTCGCGATCGTAATACACACGCATTGGACTTCCCTTTCGAAATGGTTGGGCCGCATCGGGCCTCGGAAAATGAAAAATGAAGGGTGGCTCAGGCCGCCTCGGCCCCGCGCGAGATGGCGGCGATGCCGGTGCGGGCGACCTCGACCAGGCCGACTTCGCTCATCAGTTCGACGAACTTGTCGATCTTGGCGATGCCGCCGGTGACCTCGAACACGAAGCTGGAGATCGTCGCGTCGACCACGCGGGCGCGGTAAACCTCGGCCAGGCGCAGCGCCTCGATCCGGCGGTCGCCGGTGCCCGCCACCTTTACCAGCGCCAGCTCGCGCTCGACATGGTCGCCCAGCATGGTCAGGTCGGTGACCGAGTGGACCGGCACCAGCCGGTCGAGCTGGGCGATGATCTGCTCCATCACCGGCGGCGAGGCGCTGGTGACTATGGTGATGCGGCTGACCGCCTTGTCGGCGGTGATCTCCGACACGGTCAGGCTCTCGATATTATAGCCGCGCGCGGTGAACAGACCCGCGATCCGGGCAAGGATGCCCGGTTCGTTGTCGACGATCACCGCCAGCGTGTGGCGTTCCACCTGTTCGGTCTTGATATGCATTTCTAATCTCTTCCTCCCCGGAACGGAGTGGCAGGTGGATTGCCCCCCAGGCAATCCAGATCATGCCGGGGGCACGATCGACCTGTCACTGGGACCATGCGGAGCATGGTGGAGGGGGCCCTCCACCCATGCTGACCCACGCGGCGATCCCCCTCCACCGTGCCGCTTCGCGTCACGGTCCCCCTCCCCGCGGGCGGGGAGGAGCTTGAAGGTCAAACCAGCGCCTTGGCCTCGTCGTCCATGGTGCCCGATACCTCGTTGGCCTGCAGGATCATGTCGGTATGCGCGGCACCCGACGGGATCATCGGGAAGCAGTTGGCGAGCTTGGCCACGCGGCAGTCGACGATCACCGGCCCGTCATGGTCGAGCATCGCGGCGATGCCGTCCTCCAGCTCGTCGCGGTGTTCGATCAATATGCCCTTCCAGCCATAAGCCTCACCCAGCTTCACGAAGTCGGGCAGCGAGTCCGAATAGCTTTCGGCATAGCGGCTCTCATAGGTCAGTTCCTGCCACTGGCGGACCATGCCCATATATTCGTTGTTCAGGATGAAGATTTTGACCGGCAGGCGATACTGCGTCGCCGTCGCCAGTTCCTGGATGTTCATCTGGATCGAGGCTTCACCGGCGATGTCGATCACCAGCGCGCCCGGGTTGCCGAGCTGCGCACCGATCGCGGCGGGCAGGCCGTAACCCATGGTGCCGAGACCACCAGACGTCAGCCACTTGTTCGGCTTTTCAAAGCCGAAATGCTGCGCGGCCCACATCTGGTGCTGGCCGACCTCGGTGGTGATGATCGGCTGGCGCGCCTTGGTCGCGTCGTACAGCGCGCGGATAGCCCGCTGCGGCATGATCGCGTCGCCCGCCTCCGGGAAGGAGAGGCAGCCGACCGCACGCCAGCCCGCGATGCGACGCTGCCATTCGGCGGTGTCGGGCTTGGGATGCTGGCGCGACTTCCAGATGCGCACCGCATCCTCCAGCGCGTGGCCGACATCGGCGATGATCGCCAGGTCGACGCGGACATTCTTGTTCACGCTCGACCGGTCGATATCGACATGCACCTTGCGGCTGTTGGGGCTGAACGCGTCCAGCCGCCCGGTCACGCGGTCGTCGAACCGGCTGCCCAAGGCGACCACCAGATCGGCCTGGTTCATCGCCATATTGGCTTCATAGGTGCCGTGCATGCCCAGCATGCCCAGCCATTGCGGATCGCTGGCCGGGAAGGCACCCAGACCCATCAGGGTCGAGGTGACGGGCGCGCCGGTGATGCGGGCCAGTTCGCGCAGCAGTTGCGACGCGGCCGGACCCGAATTGATGATGCCGCCGCCGGTATAGAGGATCGGGCGCTCGGCGGCCGCCAGCATGTCGACGAGCTGCTCGACCTGCGTCTGGTCGGCCTTCACCTGCGGGCGATAGGTCTTGTGACGGATCGGGCCCGGCTTCTGATAGCGGGCGGTGGCGACCTGCACGTCCTTGGGGATGTCGATCACCACCGGACCGGGGCGGCCCTGGGTCGCGATGTGGAACGCCTCGTGCACCACCTCGCCCAGCCGGGCGGGGTCCTTCACCAGGTAATTATGCTTGGAGCAGTGGCGCGTGATGCCGACCGTGTCGGCTTCCTGGAACGCGTCGGTGCCGATCAGCGCGGTCGGCACCTGGCCGGTGATGACCACCATCGGGATCGAATCGAGCAGCGCGTCGGTGATGCCGGTGACCGCATTGGTCGCGCCGGGGCCGGAGGTGACGAGCACCACGCCGGGCTTGCCGGTCGAGCGGGCATAGCCCTCCGCCGCATGGGTCGCCGCCTGTTCGTGGCGGACCAGAATGTGGCGGATGCGCACCCCGTTCTTGTTGGCGCGAAACAGCGCGTCATAGATCGGCAGCACCGCACCACCCGGATAGCCGAAGACGACCTCCACGCCGAGATCGCACAGCGCCTCGACCAGGATATCGGCTCCGCTTTTCTCGGTCATCGTCTTCGTCCTTCTGCGTCCGTGCCCACTGACGGGGCTTGTCGGGAGAGGCGCGGCTACAAGTTTAAAAAGTGCGCGTCAACCATCAATTGCGCAACAATGTTTCGATTGTGCTGCGGCGCACATCGGGAGCGGTGTCGGAAATCACGGTCCAGTCGGGGCCAGGCTGGTGACGGAACCAGGTAAATTGCCTTTTGGCGTAACGTCTTGTCGCGAGCGCACCTGCCGCCTCGGCTTGTGCGCGCGTCATGGTGTCCGCCAGCAGCGCCGCGGCCTCCGGCACACCGATGGCGCGGCGGATCGGCGCGTCGGCGGGCAGGTCGGGACGGGCGAGCAGGGCGGCGGCCTCGTCCAGTCCTTCGTCCAGCATCTCGCCGAAGCGGGTGTCGATCCGCGCGTTCAGCCAGTCGCGGTCGGGTAGCAGGATGACGGCGGACAGGGCGATGCGCTCGCCGATTCCACCTTCTTTCCGTGCCTGCCATTCGTGCAGCGCATGGCCGGTGGAGCGCGCCACCTCCAGCGCGCGGGCGACGCGGGTGGTGTCGGCGGGGTTGAGCCGTGCGGCGGCCACCGGGTCTTCGCGCGACAGGGCGGCATGGGCCTCGGCGACGGGCAGCGCGCGGACCTCGGCGCGGATGGCGGGATCGATCTCGGGCACCGGCGCGATGCCGTCGAGCAGGGTGCGCATATAAAGGCCGGTGCCGCCGACGAGGATCGGCAGCGATCCCGCCGCGATGCTTGCGTCTATGGCGCTTCGCGCGTCCGCCGCCCAGCGTGCCGCCGAATAGCCGGTGTCCGCGCCATCGACATGGCCGAACAGTCGGTGCGGGGCCTGCGCCATTTCGTCGGGCGACGGGCGGGCGGTCAGGATCGACAGGTCGCGGTACACCTGCGCCGAATCGGCATTGATGATCGTGCCGCCGGTCGCCCTTGCCAGATCGAGCGCCAATGCGGACTTGCCGCTGGCGGTCGGCCCTGCAATGAGCGCCACATTCGGGAGAGCCATTGTGTTCATTGCGACCTACATAGCGGATCAGACCTTCGACGCCTCGATGCTTTCTGACGTGGCCTTCGAATTCGACGGCGACTCGACGGCGGGACGGCTGGTTTCGGGGGAGTGGCTGGACGAAGGGCGCGCCTTCGACCTGACCTTCGAGCCCGGCGAGGGCTTCTTGCCGAGCGATTGCGCGGGGCTGGCCGACCGTTTGAAGGACGAGGCTCGTTCGATCGCCAAGGGCGGATACGGCCATGACCTGTCGCTCGACGTGATCGTGCAGCCCGCCGCGAACCGCGCAAAGCGGCTGCTGGTCGCCGATATGGACTCCACCATGATCACCGTCGAGTGCATCGACGAACTGGCCGATTATGCCGGGATCAAGGACCAGGTCGCCGAGGTGACCGAGCGGGCGATGCGCGGCGAACTCGACTTCGCCGCCGCGCTGGATGCGCGGGTGGCGCTGCTCGCAGGGCTGGATGAAGCGGTCATCGCGCAGTGCCTGGCCGAGCGTGTCGTGCTGATGGCGGGCGCGCGTACGCTGGTGCAGACGATGAATGCGCGTGGCGGCCATGCGATCCTGGTGTCGGGCGGCTTCACCCGCTTCGCCGAGCCGGTCGCGGCCCAGATCGGCTTCGACCGCGCCATCGCCAATGTGCTCGAGATCGCGGAGGGCAAGCTGACCGGCACGGTGCGCAAGCCCATCGTGGGTTCGGACACGAAGGAAAACACGCTGCTCGCCGCGCTCGGCGAACTCGGCATCGGTGCGGAAGAAAGCATGGCGGTGGGCGACGGCGCCAACGACCTGGCGATGATCCGCCGCGCCGGTCTTGGCGTCGCGTACCACGCCAAGCCGATCGTCGCGAGCGCGGCGGCGGCGCGGATCGATCACAACGACCTGACCGCGCTCCTCTATGCGCAGGGCATTCCAAGCGCGGAGTGGGTCACCGCCTGATCCAGGCCGGTGCCTGTAGAGTGGCACCGGCGCTTCTTTTCCTTCCCTCGCCCTTGTTTGAGGGGAAAGGGGTGTCGCCGGTGGCGAGGTTGGACCGTTTTCTCAAGGAGAGGATACTCCTCCGTCAGGCCTTCGGCCTGCCACCTCCCCTTACAGGGAAGCATGAAGCAGCCGCCTCGACGACGATCGTCGTTAGGGCGCGACCACGACGCAGGGCTGGCCCGAGCGGGTGCAGGCGGCCTGGGCCTCGGCGCGGTTGGCATAGCCGCCTGCCTGCAACCGGGTGACACCGCCCGCCGTGACATAGGAGGGCTGGGCACCACCCAGACGGCCCCGGACTCGCTGCCACAGCGTCGTCGCATTCTCCCGATCGCGAAAGGCACCCAGCTGGATGCGCCAGCCGCCGCCGCTGGCGCGGGGCGTCGTCGCCGGCTTGGCTGGACGTGGCGTGGTCATACGGACCGGCGCGGTGCGGTGCGCAGGCGGGGACGAGCGCATCGGCTGTGCGCCACCCGTCAGGTCCGAGGCTTCCTCGACGACGGGCTCGGCCGGGCGCGACGTTGCGGCGGTAGTGCCAGGGACCGAGCCTGGAACCGGATAGCTGGCGCCATAGCCGGGCATGGCGGGGCGCGACGGGACAACCGGCACCGACTGGACGCTGGAGCGTGGCCGTGCCGATGCGGGAGCGGCGGCGGTGCGCACGGGCTCGGCCCCCACCATCACCCGCGTCGGGCCGCTGGTGACGGGGGTGGGAAGCGCGGCCAGACGGGCGCGATATTGCTGGACCAGGCGGGTGCCCTGCTCGCGATCGGGCGGGGTGATATACTGGTCCATCTGCGCCAGCGTCTGCGAGGCCGATTGCAGTCCGGCCTGCGAGGCCAGCGTCATCAGCGCATAGGCGCGCGGATAGTCGCGCGGCACGCCGTCGCCGTTGAACAGCATCGTGCCGAGCACCAGCTGCGCGCGTGGCTCGCCATGCGCGACCGATTTTTCCAGCCAGGGCGCGGCCTCGGCCTTCTTGCCGGACTGGAACAGCGCCAGCCCGTAATTGTCGGAGGCCGGGATATGGCCCTGGATCGCGGCCTTGCGGAACCAGCTTTCGGCAAGCGCGGGGTCAAGGGGGACGCCGCGACCCAGCTTATAGGCCTGGGCCAGGTTGAACTGCGCATCGGGATCGCCCGCGATCGCAGGCCCGCGCCATTCCTCGACCGCCTTGCGGAAATCGCCCTGGGCCCAGGCATCGGTGCCCGCGTTCACATCGGCGAAAGCCGGGGCGGCGATCAGGCCGATGGCCAGGGCGATCATGCCCGCACCGACAATCGGGAAACTGCGCATCATCTTCGATCTTCCCCAACCTGCTGTCCGCCATCCATGCCCCGCCCCCGAGCGTGGGTAAAGCAGGCAGTTGGCGGGTTTAACCCTTCCTTAGACGCTTCGACCCTAGCGTCCGCCCCAATCGGAGACATGGGGTCATGCACGCACCGTCCTGTTCGTCGCAACGCGCCACGACCGTCCGCCACGGCGCGGCGGAGCGGGTGGCCATATGCGGACTCAGTGGTGGCGTGGCGATGGTCACGCTCTCCCTATCGGCTGGCAACGGATGACCCGCATGACGACGCTCCGCACTTTCCTTACCTGCAGCATCGGCGCGCTGGTCGTCGGGGGCGGGCTTGGCGGCTGTACCGCAGCGGGGCCCCGCACCGCGCGGCTGGGCGACGGCACGGAGCAGGGGGGCACGACGCGCGCCACCGCCGCGCTCGCCGACCAGACGCGCCGCGTGCTGGTGCAGCGTGACGGCATCGGTGCGGTGGCGCTCGCCGAGCGGCTGGTGGCGGCGGAGCCGCACCAGGCGGCGTATCGGGCGCTTCTGGGGCAAAGCTATTTGCAGGCGGGGCGCTTCGCCTCGGCCCGGCAGGCCTTTACCGATGCGTTGCAACTCGATCCGGCGGATGGTCGCTCGGCGCTGAACCTGGCGCTGGCGATGGTCGCGGGCGGCAATGGGGCAGGGGCGCGTGCCCTGCTCGATCGGCACGCATCGGTGATCCCGGCGGCCGATCTGGGGCTTGCCCTGTCGCTGGCAGGCGATCCGGCGCAGGGCGTGCGCATCCTGACGGCGGCGGCGCGCGAGCAGGGGGCCAGCGTCAAGACGCGGCAAAACCTGGCCCTGTCGCTGGCGCTGGCCGGGCAATGGGATCTGGCGCGCATGGCCGCCTCGGCCGACATGGCCCCCTCCGATGTCGAGGTGCGGATGCAGGAATGGGCCGACTTCGCCGCGGCCTCCAATCCGGCCGACCAAGTCGCGTCGCTGCTGGGCATCCATCCGGTATCGGACGGCGGCCAGCCGGTGACGCTGGCGCTGAACGCCGCCCCGTCGGCGGCGGTGATGCAGGACATGGTGCAGGCGCTGCCCCAACCCCAACCCCAACCCCAACCCCGATCCGATGCTCCGGCGGCCGTCGATCCTTCCGCAGCCCGCATCGCCTTCGCCGCGCGACAGGACGTGGCACAGCCCTTGCCGACGACGCAGGCCGCGCCGGCTTCCACCGACACCATGTCGATGGCTCAGCCTTCGCCCGAAACGACGCCCGCCCCGGACCGTGAGGCGCGCGTTCGGCGGATGGCGGCAGGGCTCGTCTCGACGCCCGCACTGCTGCGCCGGGCCGAGGAGCGCCGCCAGACGATCCGCCCCCGTGGCGACTGGAACGTTCAGCTCGGCGCGTTCGGCCAGGAAGACGGCGCGCAGCGTGCCTGGGCCGCGCTGACCCGCCGCTATGCCGACCTGTCCGGCTATGTGCCGCAGAGCGGAACCGTGCGGCTGGCCAGCGGGCAGTTGCACCGTCTGTCGGTGGGCAGCCTGACCAGGGCGGACGCCGACCGCCTGTGCCAGCGCTATCGCGGTGCGGGGGGGGCGTGCTTCGTGCGGCGCCAGGCCGACGACCGCATGGCGCATTGGGCGCGTCCGGGGATCGGCTCTGCGTCGATCTTATCGGCGATCAGACGGCCTCGCCCGCCGCGCGGCCGCTGGCCCATGCCCATTGGAAATTATAACCGCCCAGCCAGCCGGTGACGTCGACCGCCTCGCCGACGAAGTGCAGGCCGGGCACCGCCTTGGCCTCCATCGTCCGCGACGACAGCCCGGCGGTCGACACGCCGCCGACCGTCACCTCGGCCTTGGCATAACCCTCGCTGCCATTGGGGTGGAAGGGCCAGTCGGCCAGCTTCGCCTGCGCCGCCGACAGTGCCTTGTCGGTCGCCAGCCCCAGCTCGGCCGGCAGGGCCAGGCGCTCGGCCAGCGTTTCGGCCAGCCGGTCGGGCAGGACTTGCGCCAGCACGCGGCGGGGGCTGGTTCGCGGGGCCGCCCGCTTGGCCGCCAATAGCCAGTCGGGTTCCTGATCGGGCACGAAGTCGACGCCCACCGGCTCGCCGTGCCGCCAATAGGACGAGACCTGCAGGATCGCCGGGCCCGACAGGCCACGATGGGTAAACAGCGCCGCCTCGCGAAAGCGTGTCTTGCCCGACCGGGCAACGACGTCCGACGCGACCCCTGATAGCGAGCGGAACAGCGTTTCCTCGCCGCCTAGCGTCAGGGGAACAAGCGCGGGGCGCGGCTCGATCACCTTCAAACCGAATTGGCGCGCCAGGTCATAGGCATAGCCGGTGGCCCCCATTTTCGGGATGCTGGGCCCGCCGGTCGCGACGATCAGGCGCGGGGCGGTGAAGGCTGTACCGCTTCTCTCGACGCGGAACGCGTTACCGTCATGGGTGACCCCGTCGACCGGCTTGCCCAGCGCAATGTCGACCAGCCCTCCCGAGCGCGTCGCCCGGTCACATTCGTCGAGCAGCATCTCGACGATCTGCCGCGCCGATCCGTCGCAGAACAACTGGCCCAACGTCTTTTCATGCCAGGCGATGCCGTGCGCCTCGACCAGCGCCAGGAAATCGGCGGGCGTGTAGCGGCCCAGCGCCGACTTGGCGAAATGCGGGTTGGCCGACAAGAAGCGGTCGGGCGTCGTCCCGCTATTGGTGAAGTTGCACCGACCGCCGCCGGAGATCAGGATTTTCTTACCCGGCGCCTCGGCATGATCGACGACCAGCACGCGCCGCCCCCGCTGCCCGGCCGTCGCCGCCGCCATGAGCCCCGCCGCGCCCGCGCCCAGGATGATCGCGTCATAATGTTGCATGGGTGGGCTTTTAGGGGGGAATGCGCGTCAGAGATAGCTCCGACGGTAGCCCCTCCGTACGCCCCGCCCGCAGGCGGGAGGGGATGGGGGAGGGCCCGTGCCACCAGCGCTGGTCTCTGTGAGACCCCTTGCCCTCCCCTCGGTCCCCTCCCGCCTGCGGGAGGGGAGGAAGAAGGGAGAGGGCCGGATTTTGGCCTACCTCGACCGTCTTGATCCTCCTGCCGAACGGCACCGGTGCGGCGTAGGCGACACTGTCATGCTTGGGGGTGGATCAGTTATTACCAATGCTCGGGTCTCGCCACCCGGTGGGGTCGTGACACGCGACACGGCAGAGAAGGCGCCATCAGTAGCCCCTTGGCACGCCCCTCCCGCAGGCGGGAGGGGATGGGGGAGGGCCCGCGCCACCAGCGCTGGTCTCTGCGAGAACCCTCGCCCTCCCCTCGGCCCTCTCCCGCCTGCGGGAGGGGGGCGGAAAGGAGACGGTCGCGCCTTACTTCACCTCGACCACCTCCACCGCGTCCGCCTTGCCCGCGAACGGGACAGTTTCGCCTGCCATCGCGCCCATCAGTGCGCGCGCCAGCGGCGCGGCATAGGCGATGCGGTCATGCGCGGGGTCGGCTTCGTCGTGACCGACGATGGTCAGCGTCCGCATCTGGCCGTTGAGCCGGATCGTCACCACGCTGCCGATCCCCACCTCGTCCTCGGCGGGAGCGGGGGCGAGTTCGGCGGTGGCGGCGCGGGTGTGCCAGTAGCGGAGTTCGCGCTGGAGCCTGGTGCGGTCCTCCTCCGTCTCCGCCGCCGCGACCGCCGCCTCGACCTCGGCCACCTTGGCGCGGGTCAGGTCCAGCCCCCTGGGCGTGACCAGATTGGGGCCGGACGGGATCGGCAGCTCGAACTTGGGTTCGAGATGTTCCTCATCGGATTCGCGGCGAAAGGCGACACTCATAGGGTATAAACGCTCAGGCTCATGGCGCGGCTCCATGACGGGGCGTTCGGTTCACCGCAAGCACGGGTTGAGTTTTCCGCCGATTGGTGTAAAGGGCCACGCTTTCACGGAACGCAAACATTCACCCGTGCCGCATGGGTGTATCCGCCAACCGAGAGGGATGGGTCCCTTGGTTCGGCGGTACGCGCTCCTTTTTCTGTTGGAGTCCCCATGCCTTTTTCTGCTTTGCCGCCGGTCCTGTCGGCTGCTCTCTCCGCGCGTGGCTATACCGCGCCGACCCCCGTCCAGGCCGCCGTCATCGAGGATGACGCCCAGGGCCGCGACCTGATCGTGTCCGCCCAGACCGGTTCGGGCAAGACCGTCGCCTTCGGCCTCGCCATGGCGAGCGAGCTGCTGAACGGCGGCGACCACCTGCCCCAGCCGGGCGCTCCGATGGCGCTGGTCATCGCGCCGACCCGCGAACTGGCGCTGCAGGTCAGCCGCGAGCTGGAATGGCTCTATGCCGGCGCCCGCGCCCGCATCGCCACCTGCGTCGGCGGCATGGATGCCTCGCGCGAGCGTCGGGCGCTCAGCCACGGCACGCACATCGTCGTCGGCACGCCGGGCCGTCTGCGCGACCATCTGGAGCGCGGTGCGCTCGACCTGTCGTCGCTGAAGTTCGTCGTCCTCGACGAGGCCGACGAGATGCTCGACATGGGCTTCCGCGAGGATCTGGAGCAGATCCTCGACGGCACGCCGTCCGAGCGGCGCACCTTGCTGTTCTCGGCGACCATGCCGCGCCCGATCGTGCAGCTGGCCAAGCGTTACCAGACCAATGCCAAGCGGATCGAGACGATCAGCGAGGACAAGGGCCATGCCGACATCGCCTATCAGGCGGTGACGGTCGCCCCCGCCGATATCGAGGCGGCGGTGGTCAACCTGCTGCGCCTGCACGAGGCGGAGGTCGCCATCCTGTTCTGCGCCACGCGCGACAATGTCCGCCACCTGCACGCCAGCCTGGTCGAGCGTGGCTTCTCGGCGGTCGCACTGTCGGGCGAGCATTCGCAGAACGAGCGTAACCATGCGCTGCAGGCGCTGCGCGACGGCCGTGCCCGCGTCTGCGTCGCGACCGACGTCGCCGCGCGTGGCATCGACCTGCCCGGCCTGACGCTGGTCATCCACGTCGAAATCCCGCGCGATGCCGAGGCGTTGCAGCACCGTTCGGGGCGTACCGGCCGCGCGGGCCGCAAGGGCACCGCGATCCTGATCGTCCCCTATCCGCGTCGTCGCCGGGTCGAGGGCATGCTGCGCGGTGCACGCATCGACGCCGAGTGGCGTCGTGCACCCACGCTCGAGGAAATTCGCGAGCAGGACCGCGAACGCCTGCTGTCGGCGCTGCTGGCACCGGTCGAGGTGGACGACGCCGATCGCGAACTGGCGACCCGCCTGCTCGCCGAGAAGTCGGCCGAGGAAATCGCGGCGGCGCTCGTCCGGGCGCACCGCGCAGCACTGCCGCAGGCCGAGGAACTGGTCGAGGGCGACACGCCCGCCCCGCGCGAGCGTCGTGAAGGTTTCGACGATACCGTCTGGTTCCGCATGAGCGTCGGCCGCAGCCAGAATGCCGATCCGCGCTGGTTGCTGCCGTTGATCTGCCGTCGCGGGCACATCACCCGCAACGAGATCGGTGCGATCCGCATCCAGCCCGACGAGACGATGTTCGAAATCCCCAGCGCCCTGGCTTCGCGCTTCGTCGCCGCGCTGAAGCGGACCGAGGCGGACCATGCCGAGGATGATATCGCGATCGAGCAGGCCGACGGCCCGCCCGCCGGCGGTTCGAGCCATGGCGGCCCGCGTCGCAACGGTCCGGGTGGCGGTGGTCGTCCCGGCGGTCGCCCGAACGGTGCGGGCGGCCCCGGCGGTCCGCGTCGCTACTCGCCGCGTCCCACCCAGGGCGGCCCGCGCGGTCCCCGTCGCGGCTAAGCCCTTCGCGGTGTAACGAAAAGCCCTCCCCGAGACGTCTCGGGGAGGGCTTTTCGTTTGGGGCGGCGCCCATCATCGATGGTGAGGCGGACCGGCGGGCATGGTCCAGTGGTGAAGGAGCAGGCCTTTCGCTGGCGTTGCCACCCCCATCATCATCGCCGACGCGACGGTCCCCCTCTCCATCGGAAATGGGGAGGATTGGGTTTCCCGAACGTCGCCGCCAGCAATTCCTCCCCAAGCCGTGCTTGGTGAGGGGGCCTCCGGGCGTCAGCCCGATGGTGAAGGGGCGGGGTCCTCCGCTATCGCCGTTGGAGAGGCGTTTTCAGGCGATTTCCCGTCCGGCCTTCCACAGCCTCAGCGCGCGGCCCTGAACCGGGAAGCCATCGAACGGTGTGTTCCCCGCCGAGGCGAAGGCGTCGCCCGACACCATCCACGGCGTATCGGCATCGAACAGCATCAGGTCGGCGGGCTTGCTTGGCTCCAGCGTGCCGGTGTCGAGGCCAAGCACCCTGGCCGGATTGCGCGCCAGCAGCGTGAACAGCCGGGGCAGGGTGATGCGCTCGTCGCGCACCAGCATCAGCGCGAGCGGCAAGAGTGTCTCCGCCCCCGCCATGCCTGCCTCCGCATCGACAAAGGGCAGGCGCTTGGCCTCGGGCCCGTGCGGGTCGTGGCCCGAGCCGATGACGTCGACCGTGCCATCCGCGACCGCGGCCAGCGCCGCCTGCCGGTCGCTCTCGTCGCGCAAGGGCGGCGAGAGGCGGGCATAGGTCCGGAAATCGGTGACCGCGATGTCGGACAGGTGGAGATGCGCAGGCGTGATGCCGCACGTCACCTTCACCCCGCGCCGCTTGGCCGCGCGGATCAGGTCGAAGCCCGAGGCGGTCGTGACCTGGCGGATATGCAGCTTCGCGCCCGTTTCCTCGGCCAGCATCAGGTCGCGCGCGATGGCGAGCGATTCGGCGATGGCGGGAGCGGAGGGCAGGCCCAGGCGGCTCGCCGTCTCGCCCTCGGTCGCGACGGCATCGGCGGCCAGGCCACCATCCTCGGCATGGGAGATGACGGTCAGGCCCAGGTCGCCCGCATAGGCGAGCACCCGGTGCATCACGCCCGAATCGGCGACCCAGCCACGCCCGGTGCCGACCGCCTTCGCGCCTGCCGAGATACACACCGCCATCTCGGCCAGGTCGGTCCCCGCCAGCGAGCGGGTCGCCGCCGCGATGGGGTGGATCCACAGGTCCGGCCGCCCGATCAGCGCGGCGCGCTGCACCACGCCCGGATCGTCCAGCACCGGCGACTGGTCGGGCATCAGGCCGACGCGCACGATCCCGCCCGCACGGCAGGCGGCGCGGTCCACCTTGAACACGCCAAGATCGACGATGCCGGGGGCGAGCATCTTGCCGCCGCAGTCGATGACGGTCGCACCCTCGGGCGCGTCACCGGTGCCGGTGATGACGCCGTCCTCGACCAGCAGGGTCTGGCCACGTATCTCGCCGCCGACCGGGCAGATCAGCGTGGCATTGGTGAAGGCCGTGACGCTCATGCCCAGCCCTCCAGCTTGCGGGCGCGGCGGGTCAGCACGTCCAGGCACGCCATGCGCACCGCGACGCCCATCGCCACCTGCTCGGTGATCGCCGATTGCGGGCCGTCGGCCACCTCCGAATCGATCTCCACCCCCCGATTCATCGGGCCTGGATGCATGACCAGCGCGCCAGGCTTGGCCCGCTTCAGCCGCTCCGCCGTCAGGCCGTAGCGCATCCGGTATTCGCGGGTGGAGGGGATATACCCGCCCGCCATCCGCTCGTTCTGGACGCGCAGCATCATGACGACATCGGCATCCTCGATCGCTTCGTCGAAATTGGTGAAGGGCGTCACGAACATGCGTTCGATCCCCTTGGGCATCAGCGTCGATGGCGCGCAGACCCGCACCTCGGCCGCCAGTGCGGTGAGCGCGAGAATGTCCGAGCGTGCGACCCGGCTGTGGAGAATGTCGCCGCAGATGACGACCTTCTGCCCCGCCACGCTGCCCCGGCGGCGGCGGATGGTCAGCATGTCGAGCAGCGCTTGCGTCGGGTGTTCGTGCCGCCCGTCGCCCGCGTTCAGAACCGGGCAATCGACCTTGTCGGCGATCAGGCGGACCGCACCCGACGCCATGTGGCGGATCACGATGACGTCGGCGCGCATAGCGTTCAGCGTCATCGCCGTGTCGATCAGCGTCTCGCCCTTCTTCACGCTCGACTGCGCCGCGTGCATGTTGACGACGTCCGCGCCCAGCCGCTTGCCCGCGATCTCGAAGGACAGGAGCGTCCGCGTCGAGTTCTCGAAGAAGGCGTTGATCTGGGTCAGGCCCGCCAGCCTTGTGTCGGGCGTGTCGGTCGCGCCGCGATCGAGCCAATGTTCCGCTTCGTCGAGCAGGAACATGATCTCGTGCGGTTGAAGGCCGTCGATGCCGGTCAGATGCCGGTGCGGGAAAACGGCGCCACCCTGAATGAGCGTGCCGGGGCGATGATCCGATGTCTGCATTAAAGCCGCCGGGTAGCGGCGCGCGCGACGTTCGGCAAGGCTCGATGACGAAAGACCGCTCGTTCAGCGGGTGGGCCACGTCTCCAGCACATGACCGTCGCCGATCCGGATCAGGCGGGCGCGACCGATCGGAAAGCCGTCGGCGCGGAGCTGTGCGGCCAATCCCTCCTCTGTTACCTTTTCCCCCGCGACATGCTCGGTCCAGAACAGCGTCGGGCAATCGCGCGCCATGCTTCGGTCGCCATCGGTCGCCAGCGCAAAGCCATAGCGCGCCGCAACAAGGCGATAGGCATAGGGAAAGACGGCCCGGTTCTCGCTTGGCGGGGCGGCCATGGCGCGGCGGTTGCCGTTCCAGTCGACATGGACCAGCGTCGACGGACAGCCACGGCGGATCGCGGCGATGGTCCGGCCCGTGTCGTACCAGCTGGCCTGAGACACAGTGCGGATCATATTGGTCTGGATCGCCAACAGCGTGGCGATGGTCATGACGGCGGACAGCAGGACCGCGAGCAGCGGGCGTATACGCTCGAGCAGTGCCGACGCGCCAAGGGCCAGGATCATGGCGATCGCCGGGTGCAGCGTGACCAGATAGCGATCGATGATGAAGGGCCGCCACAGGTGGATCGCGACCATCAGCACGCAGGCGATGACCAGTCCGACGCCGAGGGTTATGGCCCGGTCGAGCGCGGCGGCAAGGCGACGGTCCTGCCAGCTGCGATAGGCAAGCACGAGGAAACCCGCGACCGCCAGGATCGTGACCGGCAGGTTCGCGGTCAGGATGCGCTCCACCTCGATCTCGATTGCCCAGCGTGCGGCGCCGAAGCCGCCCTTGATCCAGAAGTCGCGGGTATTGGCCTCGATCCGCCCGAACGATAAAGCGAGATGAAGCAGCATCGGGGCGGCCGCCAGCGTCGCGGCGGCGGTCAGCCGGACGGCGCTTTGCCCTTCGTGGGCGAGCAGGCGACGCAGGATCGTCGCGGCGACCAATCCGCCGACGACGATGCTGGCCGCCAGATGGACGTTGAGCGCGATCAGCAGCGCGAATGTCAGCATCGCCCATTCGATCCGAGGATGGGCGCGCTGCCCCCGCTCATATCCGACCAGCGCGGCCAGCGCGACGGCGGCGGCGGCGGCGGCGAGATAGTTGGAGCGCAACTCCGCCGCGCGGTCGATCGCAGGCCAGGCGCTGGCCAGCGCGATGGCGAAGACCCAGCCGATGCGACGCAGCCCCGGCGGGGTCAACCACCAGGCGATCTGGATACAGGCACCGACCAGCAGGAACAGATTGAGGATGCGCCGCTCCTCGATCGTCGCACCGGCCCAGGCGGTCGCGCGGGTCAGCGCGTAGAAGAGCGGGGGATGATTGTCGGCAAGCCAGAGCCCGACCGCCTGGTGAAGCGGGATGCCGGGGCGGGCGACGTAGAGCGTATAGAATTCGTCATACCAGGGCCCGCGCATCCGCATCGCGGTGACGATGGCGAAGACGAGCGCGATGTAGACGATGCTCAGCATCGCCCCCGTCCAGACCGACGGTGCGGTCGGCAACCGGTATCGGGCGCGGGCGGGACGGTCCGGGATCATGGGAATGATGGTCTGCCCCGCCGTCCGGCGTCCGGCAAGCGGCCGTGCCGGACCGGAAGGCCGAGGCCTCCCGATCTGGCACGGCCCGACATCGCAAGGCGGATCAGAATGCGCCGGACAGGGTGATGAAGCCCATGCGCGGCGGCTGGGCATAGCTGTTCCAGGTCCGGGCGGCGGCACCGACGACCAGTTCGTAGATGCCCTTGCGATTGGTCACGTTGGTCACGTTGACCGACAGCTTCAGGTCCTTGACGCCGAAACCGTCGATCTGCGGCAGGCTGTAGCTGGCCTGGAGGTTCAGCAGATAGCGCCCGCCGATACCCTGGTCGTTGGTATAGGTGGCGAAGCGCGGGCCGACATAGTCGCCGATCGCCTGGATTTCGAACGGGCCATCGTTGATCGACACCACCGTCTTGTTCAGCCACTTGGCGGTGTTGGGCACATATTTGCCCGCCGTCGCGATGGTGGCGGTGCCGCTGACATAATTGTCGCGGTACTTCGAGCTGTTGTACGACAGCGCGTTATACACCGACAGATGCGGACCGAAGCGCAGGGTTGCCGCCGCATCGACGCCGTTGGTCTGCACGCGACCGACATTCTGCAGGATCGACACACCGCCGATGACCGACGCGATAACCGGCGTCGCGCTGATCTGGAGCAGGCGGTTGTCGAAATCGACATGATAGGCGCTGACCTGCCCCTCGATCGCGGTCAGTGGGCCCAGGTCCAGTGCGTGGTGCGAGCGCACACCGGCTTCATAGGTCCAGGAGGTTTCGGGCGAGGTGTTCGCCTTGATCTGGTCGAACGCCTGCTGGCTGCCCACCGCGAAGGGCGACAGGCCCGCCGCGACCGAGGCCTGGAACTGGCGCACATTCTTCTGGATATGGCCGAACAACTGGTCGTTGTCGGTCATGTCCCAGATCGCGCCGATGGCGGGCAGGAACCACTTCCTCGTGTTCAGTCGCCCTTCGGGATAGCCGGTCGAGGTGCCGGGCAACGCACCGGGCAGCGGCTGGGTCGGCACGCGGCCATCGGCGAATTGCAGGCTGGACTTGAAGCCCGCCTCGACCGTCACGGTCGGGCTGACGTGCCAGCGGTCCTGGATATGCGTCTGGACCAGGTCGTACTTCGTGATCGCGGCATATTGGGTCAGGCGGCGCTTGGCGGGATCGGCCCATTCATAGGGTGAGGGGGGATTGTCGATCGGCGCGGCATACCAGCGGCGGAAGATCGTGTTGCGGTTATGCTCGTACCAGCCGCCTAGCTCGATCTCATGGTCGCCCGCGTGGATCGCCAGCGTCGAGATACCGCCCTTGCGGTCGATGCCATATTCGGTGGTGCGCAGCGCATAGCCCGAGCTGCCGAAAACGTCCTTCAGATTCTGCCCCGGATAATAGATGCGGAACAGGCCCGGCAGGCCCGCCGCTGCGATCGGGCCGGTGATCTGCCCCTGGCCCTCGTCATGATGGTAATAGACCTGGTTCGACCAGGTCACCGCATCGCCGAAGCGGTGTTCGTACTTGATATAGCCCAGATAGTCGGTGCGCTGCGCGTCGCCGAAATAGTTCATATAGTTGTTGGGGTTGTTCGACGGCGGCGCGCCGTTGGCGTCGACATAGGCGAGTGCCGCCTGCCAGTTCGGATAGAGCAGCGAGCGGTAATAGGGCTCGATCCCGCCGGCATTGTGCGCGACCGAATCCTGGTTCGGCTCGGCCTTGTCCGAGATGTTGAAGTAGCCGGTCAGCGTGCCGTTTTCGCCCTTGTGGACGAACTTGGCATTGCCCTGCCACCCGCCCTGGCGCGCGTTGAATTCCCAAGCGCGGGCCTTTTGCCGGACGACCGAGAGATAGCCGCTGTTGGTGCCGCCCAGCCCCTCGACCTCGCCGCTGTCGATGCGCAGGAAGGTGCGGGTCGCGTCATAGCTGCCCAGCGTCTGGGCGAAGCGGACGCCCATCGTCGCGGCCGGGTCGCTCGAATAGGTCTCGATCCCGCCGCCTAGGTTGCTGGCCGAGGCGGTGCCCAGGTCGGCGGCCCCGGCGGTCAGGCGGACGCGCGACACGTTTTCGCTGATGACCGCGCGTTGCGGGCTGAGGCCGTTGTAATTGCCATAGGACTGGTCGCCCAGCGGCACGCCGTCGAGCGTGAAGCCGAGCTGGTTCTGGTTGAAGCCGTGGACGAACAGCGAGATATTCTGTTCGTTATTGCCCCAGGGATCGGCGGTCTCGAACTGCACGCCGGGCAGCGTCTGGATCGCCTTCACCGGGTTCGCGCCGGGCAGCACCTTCTGGATTTCCGCCGCGCCCAGCTCGACCGACGAGCGGGTGGTGCGAGTCGCGGTGACGACGATCTGGTCGCCATTGGTCGCGGACTCGCTCGACGGCGTATCGGCCTGCTGCTGCGCCCAGGCGGGTACGGCGATGACGGCGGCCCCGATCATCAGCATCGAACGGGACAGAATGGAAAAACGGCTCACGACTGGGCCCCCCAAAGGCTTCGAAGAAGCGGCGCAGCTAGGGGGCTCGAATGACGGCTTGGAGACCGGGCCAAGTCCAATTGATGACATATTGGCCGGATTTGGTGGATTTGCGATCAATGGCGGCAGGCAGCCATTCCTCCCCTGCAAGGGGAGGTGGCAGGCCGGAGGCCTGACGGAGGGGTGTACCCCTCTCGATAGCGCGACACCCCTCCGACGCGCTACGCGCGCCACCTCCCCTTGCAGGGGAGGAATGGTTCTTACGCCATTACAAGCGCGTCGATCGCGGCCTGAAGGATATGCGCGGCCGCCAGATTGTCGATCCGCTCGGCTCGCTTGGCGCGGCTCATATCCTGTTCGATCATCGTACGTTCGACAGCGACCGTCGACCAGCGTTCGTCCCACAGCAGGATCGGGCCCAGGTCCGCACAGTTGCGGGCGAAGGACCGGGTCGATTGCGAGCGCGGGCTTTCGCTGCCGTCCAGGTTGAGCGGCAGGCCGATGACCAGACCCTTCACCCCCTGTTGCGCGATCATCGCGACCAGCAATTCCTTGTCCTTGGTGAACTTGGTCCGGCGGATCAGGGTCGCGGGGCTGGCGAAGCTCCATCCGGCATCGCACAGCGCGGTGCCCACGGTCTTGGTGCCGACGTCCAGCCCGATCAGCCGCCCGCCCGAGGGGAGGACGGCGCGGAATTCGCTACGGTCGGTGGTGATCAGGCTCATCGAAAGGCTTTCAAACGGCGCTCCGCATCGGCGCGGACATTCGCCCAGAACAGGCTGTAGTCATAGACGTGGTAATTGTTGCCGGGCAGCACATAGGGCCCGACGCTCGGCCCCTCGCCGATGGTCAGGAAACCGCGCCCCTCGCATCTGGCGGGCACCTTGCCCGCCGCGATGGCCGCGGTCGTCAGGTCGGCAGAAGGATAGAGCGTGCCCAGATTGGCGGTCGCTGGCGCGGCGACGTCGGGGGTGCCGGTCAGCGGGTTCGTGCACAGCATCGCCGTGCCCTTTCGCGACGCGCCGGTATAGCCGTTGGTCTGGTCGAACACATCGAGGATCAGCGACGGATTGGCAGGCTCGCCGAAGCTCTGCCAGCTCAGGATGCAGCCGGTCTGGTCCGCCCGCTCGCAGGCGGGCAGGCCCATGGCGGGCAGGTCGGCGGTCATCGAGATCGGCCAGCCGACGACATAGGCCGCGACGATCCGGCGCTTGAGCGCAGGGTCCTTGGCCACCCGGTCGGTCAGCAGGCGAGACAAATGCAACGCGCCCTGGCTATGCCCGGCCAGGATCAGCGGGCGCTTGGGATCGACCTGTTCCAGAAAGGCGGTGAAGGCCGCATCCACGTCGCGATACGCCAGATCGAGCGCGCGCTCCGCATCCGAAACGCTGGTCAGGAACGCGCCGAAGGTCGCCTGGCGATAGCGCGGCGCCCAGATGTCGCCCGCCCCGTTGAACGCGCTGGCCTGACCGCGCAGGAACAGCTCGGCGCGGGCATTGGTGTCGGGATCGTCGATCGGCGCGTTCCAGTGCGCCTTGTTGATGTAGGAGGTGGGGTGGATGAAGAACACCGCCGCCCCCTGACCCGGCTGGCTGGGGGTGTAGCCGGTCGGGGTCCACAGCGCCGGGTTGCCCGGAATGTCGGGCCGCGCCAGCCACATCACGCGCCGCTTGTAGAGTTCGCTCGGCGGGGCGGCCTGTTCGCGAAACGACTCGGAGGGGACGGTCGACCAGCGGAGCAGCTGGTTGCCGAACAGGCGATAGGCAAAGGCCGCCGCGATCGTCAGCACGATGAGCGCCGCCACGACATAGAGGAATTTGCGCGCCAAATCATCACTCCGTTGTGCGGTGCGGCAAAACTGGATCGCCTGCAATTGCTATCCATGATGCCCCGCTTGCCCCCATTGCAATCGCTCTTGCGGCAAAAGCGTTGCGCGAAGCCGCGCGGCGATGCTAGCCGCAAATCCATGTCCGTAGATACCGCAACCGTGAAGAAGATCGCGAGCCTTGCCCGCATCGCGATCACCGAGGAGGACGCGACGCGCCTCGCCCCCGAGCTTGGGAACATCCTGGGCTGGATCGAGCAACTGGGCGAGGTCGACACCCAAGGGGTCGAGCCGATGACCGCGGTGATCCCGAACCAGCTTCGCCTGCGCGACGACGTCGTCAATGACGGCGGCATCCGCGACCTCCTCATGCAGAATGCGCCGCAGGCCGAACACGGCTTCTTCACGGTGCCCAAGGTGATCGAATAATGACTGATCTCACCACACTCGGCATCGCCGCCATCCGCGACGGCGTGCGCGACGGCCAGTTCAAGGCGCGCGAAGTCGCCGAGGCGTTCAACGCCAAGGTGGCGGCTGCGAAGGCGCTCAACGCCTTCTTGGTCGAGACGCCGGACCATGCGCTCGCCGCCGCCGATGCGGCCGATGCCGCGCGCGCGGCGGGCGAGACGCTCAAGCCGCTGGCCGGCGTGCCGATCGGCATGAAGGACCTGTTCGCGACCAAGGGTGTCGCGACCACCGCCGCCAGCAAGATCCTGGAAGGCTTCGTGCCTCCTTATGAATCGACGGTTTCGCAGAATCTGTGGAACGCCGGTGCAGGGATGCTCGGCAAGCTGAACCTCGACCAGTTCGCCATGGGCTCGTCCAACGAAACCAGCGCGTTCGGCAACGTCATCTCGCCCTGGCGTCGTCCGAACGACACCGCGCCGCTCGCTCCCGGCGGGTCGTCGGGCGGTTCGTCGACGGCGGTGTCGGCAGGTCTGGCGCCGGGCGCAACCGGCACCGATACCGGCGGCTCGATCCGCCAGCCCGCCGCCTTTACCGGCATTTCGGGCATCAAGCCGACTTATGGCCGCTGCTCGCGCTGGGGCACGATCGCCTTCGCCTCTTCGCTCGACCAGGCGGGGCCGATGGCGCGCGACGTGCGCGACTGCGCGATCATGCTGGAGGCGATGGCGGGCTTCGACGCCAAGGACGCGACCTCGCTGAAGCTCGACGTGCCGAACTGGGAAGCCGCGTTGTCGGCGGACCTGAAGGGCAAGCGCGTCGGCGTGCCCAAGGAGTACCGCGTCGACGGCATGCCAGCCGAGATCGAGGCCTTGTGGCAGCAGGGCATCGACTGGCTGCGCGATGCGGGGGCCGAGATCGTCGAGGTCTCGCTGCCGCACACCAAATACGCGCTGCCCTCTTACTATATCATCGCGCCCGCCGAGGCGTCGTCCAACCTCGCCCGCTATGACGGCGTGCGTTATGGCCTGCGCGCCCTGCCCGAAGGGGCGGGGTTGCAGGACATGTACGCCGCGACCCGCGCCGCCGGCTTCGGCGACGAGGTGAAGCGTCGTATCCTGATCGGCACCTATGTCCTGTCGGCGGGCTTCTACGATGCCTACTATACCCAGGCGCAGAAGGTCCGCACGCTGATCGCCCGCGATTTCGAGCGGGCGTTCGAGCAATGCGACGTGTTGCTCACCCCGACCGCGCCGTCGGCGGCGTTCGCGCTGGGCGAGAAGCAGGCCGATCCGCTGGCCATGTACCTCAACGACGTGTTCACGGTGCCTGCTTCGCTGGCCGGGCTGCCCGCCATGTCGGTGCCGGGCGGCCTGGACAAGGACGGGCTGCCGCTCGGCATCCAGATCATCGGCAAGGCGCTGGACGAGCAGGGCGTGCTGAACGCCAGCCTGGCCATCGAGCAGCGTGCGGGCTTCACCGCCCGTCCGCAGGCCTGGTGGTAAGCGACCGAGCCTTTTCGGCCCGCAACATCGCCGTGTTGCGGGAGGCGCAGGGCGCCCTGAACGTCGCGTTCGGGGCGATCCTCAGCGCCTATGTCGGCGTATCCTTGAGCAATATCGACAACCACCCCTTCGACCACCACACGCTGGCGCGCTTCTTTCTGGGCGTGGCGGGCTTCATCCTGTGCCTGTGCGTGGGCAACAGCGTGATCCTGCGTGGTGAGGTGCGGCTGGGTATCCTGTTCCTGCTGCTGGGGGCGGGCGCGGCCTTTATCGGGTTGCGCGAGGCGCGGAACCTCGGTTTCGAGACCGCGATCCTGCGCATCCTGTCGACTTGCTGGATCGTCGCGCTGCTGGGCAGCAACGCCGTCCTGACGGCGATCAACTATCTTCATCATCGAGATCGAACATGAGCGAATATCGCATCCAGGGCGCGACGGGGGAATGGGAGGTCGTGATCGGCTTGGAAGTCCATGCCCAGGTCACCACCAACGCCAAGCTGTTCTCCGGCGCGGCGACCGCGTTCGGTGCGGAGCCCAACACCCAGGTCTCGCTGGTCGACGCCGCGATGCCGGGGATGCTGCCGGTGCCGAACATGGAGTGCATCCGCCAGGCGGTGCGCACCGGCATGGCGATCGATGCGCAGATCAACACATGGTCGCGCTTCGACCGGAAGAATTACTTCTACGCCGATCTGCCGCAGGGTTATCAGATCAGCCAGCTCTACCACCCGCTGGTGGGCGAGGGTGCGATCGAGATCAGCCTGGACGAAAAGAACCCCGATGGCCCGACCAAGCGGATCGGCGTCGAGCGTATCCATGTCGAGCAGGACGCCGGCAAGCTGATGCACGACCAGCATCCGACGCGTTCCTATGTCGACCTCAATCGTTCGGGCGTCGCGCTGATGGAAATCGTCAGCCGTCCCGACATGGCTTCGCCCGCGGAGGCAGGGGCGTATCTGCGCAAGCTGCGCGCCATTCTCCGCTATGTCGGCAGCTGCGACGGCAACATGGAGGAAGGCTCGATGCGCGCCGACGTCAACGTGTCGGTGCGTAAGGTCGGCGACGAACTCGGCACCCGGACCGAGACGAAGAACGTCAACTCGGTCCGCTTCGTGATGGCCGCGATCGAATATGAGGCCAAGCGCCAGGTCGCGGTGCTGGAGGACGGTGGCAAGATCGTCCAGGAAACGCGCCTCTTCAACGTCGAGAGCGGCACCACCCGCTCGATGCGGTCGAAGGAAGACGCGCATGATTACCGCTACTTCCCCGATCCCGACCTGCTGCCGCTGGAGCTGACCGACGCCTTCCTCGCGGAATGCCGCGCCAGCCTGCCCGAGCTGCCGGATGCCAAGCGGCGCCGTTACGAGGCGCTGGGCCTGACCCCGTATAATGCGGGCGTCCTGACCGCCGAGGTCGAGACGGCGCGCTGGTTCGATACGCTGCTGGAGGCGCTGGAAGGCTCGCAGGCCAAGCCCGCGCAGGCGGCGAACTGGGTCGCGGCCGAACTGTTCGGCGCGCTCAACCGGCTGGGCAAGGACATCACCGAGAGCCCGGTATCGCCCACCCAGGCCGCCGAGCTGCTGGCCCTGGTCGCCGACGGCACGCTGTCGGGCAGCCTGTCGAAGCAGGTGTTCGAGATCATGCTGGAGACGGGTGACGGTCCGTCCAAGATCGTCGAGGAGCGCGGGCTCAAGCAGACCAGCGACACCGGCGCGATCGAGGCGGTGATCGCCGAGGTTCTGGAGAAGAATCCGAACCAGCTCGGTCAGTATCGCGGCGGCAAGGAAGCGCTGTTCGGCTTCTTCGTCGGTCAGACGATGAAGGCGATGGGCGGCAAGGCGAACCCGGCGGTGGTCAATGACCTGCTGAAGAAGGCGTTGGCGGGCTAACAGCGCGAGTTCTCCCCCTTCTTCTCCCCTCCCGCAAGCGGGAGGGGCCGGGGGAGGGAAGGAGGCCTCGCAGAGACTACGACTTTCGGCTTTCCCTCCCCCATCCCCTCCCGCTTGCGGGAGGGGCGTGCCTGGGGTGAGAATTATGCGTTATCGAAAGTTCAGGCTTGCGAACGGCCTGAGATAATCCTCTCGCCTCACCACAAGCCTCTCCCCTCCCGCAGGCGGGAGGGGCTGGGGGAGGGCAACGGTGTCTCACCGAGCCCACCCCTTAGTTACTGCGCATCCAGATCCTGATTGCGCACCACACCACCGGTCCCGCCGACGCCGTCATGCTCGCCGGTATCGGTAAACGTCACCGGCTCCTCGCCGCCTTCGCCACGCTTCACCGCGTCCGAACGCGCCTCGACCGCCTGTTCGATGTCGCTGCGCTGATCCTCACGCGGCGGGCTGTCCGGGTTGTTCTCGGGCGCCTCGCTGGGCGGGCTGTCGGGATGGTTTTCGGGGTTGGTCGCCATCATCTGCCTTAAATCTGCAAGGGCTGCTGGGTGCCGGGATCGCTCGGGCCGACGCCGGGGGAGGGCTGGTCGATATCGGGGCCGGGCGGCACGATTTCGGGCGGCGGCGTATCGGGCTGCGCCGGCTGGGTTGGCTGCGGGCTCTCGGGCGGGGGTTGGGTCGCCATTCTCGCTCTCCGTTTCATGCCATATTTCGGGCTGGGGACGGTTTAAACGCATGTCCCGCGCACATGTTGCCTGTTGTCCCTTGCCGAAGCGGCCCAGGGTGATATAGACGCGCGCCCATCGGCGGTGTCCTCGTGCGGGCGTGGCGGAACTGGTAGACGCGCTGGATTTAGGTTCCAGTATCGTAAGATGTGGGGGTTCGAGTCCCTTCGCCCGCACCAGTCCCCGGTCAAGAACGGGGCGACAGCCACACGGAATTTCTCCAGATTGAAGGCCTTTAGATGCAGACTGTCGAGACGCTGAACGAGGGGCTGAAGCGCGCCTACACGCTCACCATCACTGCCAAGGATATCGAGGGCAAGGTCGATGCCGAGCTGAAGCGGATCGCTCCGCAGATGAAGATGCCCGGCTTCCGCCCCGGCAAGGTGCCGACCAACCTCGTCCGCAAGATGCACGGCCCGGCGCTGCTGCAGGACGCGCTGAACACCGCGCTGCAGGAAGGCGTGCAGTCGCTGATCGCCGAGCAGAATCTGCGCCCCGCGATGCAGCCGCAGGTCGAGCTGGCCGAAGGCTACGAGCCCGGCCAGGACGCCAAGCTGACCGTCACGCTGGAGGTCCTGCCCCAGGTTCCGACCCCCGCGATCGACGCGCTGAAGCTGGAGCGCCTGACCGTGCCGGTCGCCGACGAGGCGGTGGACGAGCAGCTGCAGAAGTTCGCCGATCAGCAGAAGCGCTGGGACGATGCGGGCGACAAGGCCGCCGAGCAGGGTGACCAGGTCACCGTCGACTTCGTCGGCAAGACCACCGACGGCGTCGCCTTCGAGGGCGGCTCGGGCGAGGACATGGCCGTCGAGATCGGCGGCGGTCGCCTGATCCCCGGTTTCGAGGACCAGCTGGTCGGCGTGAAGGCCGGTGAAGAGAAGCAGATCTCGGTCACCTTCCCCGAGGACTATCCCGCCAAGGACCTGGCCGGTCAGCCCGCGACCTTCGACCTGACGATCAAGTCGGTGAAGACCGCCGGCGAAGCCAAGATCGACGACGAGATGGCCAAGAATCTGGGCCTCGAGAGCCTGGAGCAGCTGCGCGGCCTGCTGAAGGGGCAGATCGAGCAGGAGCATAACGGCCTGACCCGCACGTACATGAAGCGCAAGCTGCTCGACCAGCTGGCCGACGGTCACGACTTCGAAGTGCCGCCGTCGATGGTCGAGGCCGAGTTCTCGCAGATCTGGGCGCAGCTCGAGCATGAAGCCACGCACGAGGAAGACCCCGAGGCCGCCAAGGCCGAGATGGAGAAGGAGCGCGACGATTATAAGAAGATCGCCGAGCGCCGCGTCCGTCTGGGCCTGCTCCTCTCGGAGATCGGCCAGGCGAACGGCGTCGAAGTGACCGCGCAGGAAATGAACCGCCTGATCGCCCAGGCCGCACAGCAGTACGGCCCGGAAGATCGCCAGCGCTTCATCCAGTATGTCCAGCAGGAGCCGATGGCCGCCGCCCAGCTGCGCGCCCCGCTCTATGAGGACAAGGTCGTCGACTTCCTGTTCGGCAAGGCCGAGATCGCCGACCGCGAAACCACCCGCGAGGAGCTGGAAGCCGCGATCGAGAGCGAAGACGGCTTCGCGACCGGCACGCACGTCCACAATCATGACGACCATGATCATGACCACGGCCATGACCACGGTGCCAAGAAGTCGAAGGCGAAGGCCAAGAAGGCCGACGTGACCGAGGAAGCGGCGTCGGACGACGCGGCGGCCGAGGAAGCCCCAAAGAAGGCGACCCGCGCCAAGAAGGCGGCGACCGAGGACGAGGCGGAAGCCACGACCGAGGACGCGCCCAAGAAGGCCGCACGTGCCAAGAAGGCCGCTCCGGCCGAAGGCGAAGCGGAAGCCGCCGAGGCGCCCGCCAAGAAGCCGCGCGCCAAGAAGGCCGCGCCGACCGAATAAGGTCGACGCCGGACTTCGCGTTCGTGACGAACAGGCAAGGGCGGTCGCGCAAGCGGTCGCCCTTCCTGTATGAGGGCTCCCATTCCTCCCCTTGCAGGGGAGGAATATCGAACGGGCTGTCCCGCCCGGCCGTCACGGCGCATACGGGCCCGGAGTTGTGAAGGGCCCGGATCGCCCGACCATGCACGAGGATAGGTTGTGAACGAACCCCGGATCGCGGTGCTGTTGCCCTGCTATAATGAAGAGGCGGCGATCGCCCAGACGATTGCGGGTTTCCGCGCGGCGCTGCCGATGGCGGCCATCTATGTCTATGACAATAACAGCCGCGACCGCACGATCGAGGTCGCCCGCGCGGCGGGTGCGATCGTCCGGTCGGAACGTATCCAGGGCAAGGGCGCGGTCGTGCGCCGTATGTTCGCCGATATCGACGCCGACATCTATGTGATGGCGGACGGCGATGCGACCTATGACGCCGCCTCCGCCCCCGACCTGGTGCGCCGGATGGTCGAGGAACAGCTCGACATGGTCGTCGGCCAGCGGGTGAGCGAGGCCGAGCTCGCCTATCGTCGCGGGCACCGGTTCGGCAATGCGATGCTGACCGGTATGCTGGCGCAGCTGTTCGGGCGGAGTTTCACCGATATCCTGTCGGGTTACCGCGTCTTCTCGCGTCGTTTCGTCAAGAGTTTCCCGGTCCTGTCGGTGGGCTTCGAGATCGAGACCGAGATCAGCGTCCATGCACTGGAACTGAAGATGCCGTGCGCCGAAATCGCGACGCCCTATTATGCGCGCCCCGAAGGCTCGGCGTCGAAGCTGAGCACCTATTCGGACGGCTGGCGCATCCTGCGCACGATCATCAAGCTGTACCGTATCGAACGGCCGATGTGGTTCTTCGGCGCGATCGCCGCGCTGTTCGCCGCGCTGGCCGTGCTGCTCGCGATTCCGCTCGCCCTGACCTATCTCGACACCCATCAGGTGCCGCGCTTCCCCACCGCCATCCTGTCGACCGGGCTGATGCTGCTGGCCGGGCTGAACCTGTTCACCGGATTGATCCTCGATACCGTGGTGCGCGGGCGGCAGGAAGTGCGGCGGCTGGCCTATCTGGCGCTGCCCGCGCCGGGTTCGGCGGGGTGATCGCGTTCTGTCCGGTACCCAAAAAGGGTAAACGCTGCATCGCGGCACGGCGGACCAACGACGGGGCTTGAATATGGGCAGCCGTCACGCGACATAGGGGCTCTTCTGGGCATAAGAGAGAATTTCATGCACAATCCGTTCGAGACCGGCGATTTCGCGAGCCCGCTGGCGCAGGCTGGCGTCGGGCTCCGGCAGACGCAGGCTGGTCTGGTTCCGATCGTCATCGAGCAGTCGAACCGCGGCGAACGGTCGTTCGATATCTTCAGCCGCCTGCTTCGCGAGCGCATCATCTTCGTCACCGGCGGTGTCGAGGACGGCATGGCCTCGCTGATCTGCGCGCAGTTGCTGTTCCTTGAGTCGGAGAATCCGAAGAAGGACATCTACATGTACATCAACTCGCCGGGCGGTGTCGTCACGGCGGGCATGGCGATCCATGACACGATGCAGTATATCCGTCCGCGCGTCGGCACGCTGTGCATCGGCCAGGCCGCCTCGATGGGCAGCTTCCTGCTGTCGGCCGGTGAGCCGGGCATGCGCGTGGCGACCACGAACAGCCGCATCATGATCCACCAGCCTTCGGGCGGGGCACAGGGCATGGCGGCCGATATCGAGATCCAGGCGCGCGAAATCCTTCGCATGCGGCATTTCCTGAATTCGCTGTACGCCAAGTACACCGGCAAGCCGCTCGAGGAGATCGAGCGCGCGATGGACCGCGACAAGTTCATGAGCGCCGAGGAAGCCAAGGAATTCGGCCTGCTCGACCAGGTGTTCGACAAGCGCCCGGCCCCGACCGACGATATGTCGGCCTCGGCGTAAGATGGTCCGTTCGTTGTGAACGGTTTATTTCGATTGTGACTTTATCGGGGTGCGGTACGATGCGCACCCCGGCAACGGTAGCGCACCGGTATCGCGTGCGAGAGGTGATTGATGGACAAGGTGAGCGGTGGCAACTCGAAAAGCACCCTCTATTGCTCGTTCTGCGGAAAGTCGCAGCACGAGGTGCGCAAGCTGATCGCGGGGCCGACCGTCTTCATTTGCGACGAGTGCGTGGAGCTGTGCAACGACATCATCCGTGAGGAGACCAAGTCCGCGCTTGTCTCCAAGAAGGATGGTGGCGTGCCGACGCCGCAGGAAATCTGCAACGTGCTCGACGATTACGTCATCGGGCAGAAGCAGGCCAAGCGTGTCCTGTCGGTCGCGGTGCACAACCATTACAAGCGGCTGAACCACGGCGCCAAGGGTGCCGATGTCGAGCTTGCCAAGTCCAACATCCTGCTCGTCGGCCCGACCGGCTGCGGCAAGACGTTGCTGGCGCAGACGCTGGCGCGCATCCTGGACGTGCCGTTCACCATGGCGGACGCGACGACGCTGACCGAGGCCGGTTATGTCGGCGAGGACGTCGAGAACATCATCCTCAAGCTGCTCCAGGCGTCGGACTATAATGTCGAGCGGGCGCAGCGCGGCATCGTCTATATCGACGAGATCGACAAGATCAGCCGCAAGGCCGAGAATCCCTCGATCACCCGCGACGTGTCGGGCGAGGGCGTTCAGCAGGCGCTGCTCAAGCTGATGGAAGGCACGACCGCCAGCGTTCCGCCGCAGGGCGGGCGCAAGCATCCGCAGCAGGAATTCCTGCAGGTCGACACGACGAACATCCTGTTCATCTGCGGCGGCGCATTCGCGGGTCTGGAAAAGATCATCGGCGACCGTCTGCAGGGCAAGTCGATCGGCTTTGGTGCCTATGTCGCCGCTCCGGAAGAGAAGCGGACCGGCGAATATCTGCGCCAGACCGAGCCCGAGGATCTGCTAAAGTTCGGCCTGATCCCCGAGTTCGTCGGCCGTCTGCCGGTCATCGCGACGCTCGAGGACCTCGATATCGCGGCGCTGGTCAAGATCCTGTCCGAGCCGAAGAACGCGCTGGTCAAGCAGTATCAGAAGCTGTTCGAGATGGAGAGCGTCGAGCTCGACTTCACCGACGACGCGCTGACCACGGTCGCCAAGAAGGCGATCGACCGCAAGACCGGCGCGCGCGGGCTTCGCTCGATCCTGGAGGGCATCCTGCTCGACACCATGTTCGACCTGCCCGGCATGGACGGCGTCGACGAGGTTATGGTCGACAAGGACGTGGTCGAGGGTCGCAAGGAACCGATCCGCGTCTATGCCGAAAAGGCCAAGAAGAAGGACGACGCCGCGGCCTGATCGGCGTTGTGACGTTCGGAATGTGATGGCGGGCGCTTCCCTGTGGGAGGCGCCCGTTTTCCTTTGAGGGAATGCCATGGTGACGATCCGAGAAGCGGGGGCTGACGACCGGGCGGCGGTGGCGACGATGCTGGCGCGCGCCTTCGCGGACGATCCGGCCATGTCCTATATCTTCCCAGATGTGGCCGACCGGGCCAGGCGCCTGCCGCGCCTGTTCGCGCTTCTGTTCGACAGCGACGCGGTGGGGATGCGGCTGGTCAGCGAGGCGGCGGACGCCGGGACCTTCTGGCGACCGCCGGGGCAGGCGCATGTGCCGATGATGGCCTATGTCCGGCGGCTGGTTCCGGTGCTCCATGCGCTGGGGCCGTCTTTGCCCCGCGCGATGCGGCTGGGTGATGCGATCGACGCGCATTTCCCGGCCGAGCCGTTCTGGTATCTCCACATTGCGGGTGTCGATCCGGCACGGCAGGGGCGCGGGCTGGGCGGCGCGTCGATCCGGGCGGGGCTGGCGCGGTGTGACGCATCGGGCGTGCCCGCCTATCTCGAGACGGCGACCGAGAGCAATGTGGGGCTCTATGCGGGGCTGGGGTTCGAACTGGTCGAGCAATGGTCGGTGCCGAAAGGCGGTCCGCACTTCTGGTCGATGATGCGGCCCGTCGGGGGACGCTAGACCTTCCTCCCCTGCAGGGGGCGGAATGAGACAGGCGTCCGAACCCCTCTGCTTCATCGCGCGTTGCCGCTCCGAACAGGAGATGTGTCGATGAAGCCCCATATGATCTGCCATATGATTTGCAGCCTGGACGGGCGCATCCTGCAAAGTCGCTGGCGGCCCGAGAGCTATAAGCCCGGCGACCTGTTCGAGGATCTGCACGACCGGATCGGCGGCGACGCGTGGATCGTCGGTCGCGTGACGGGGCAGGAGTTCGCCAAGGGCGACCGCTATCCCGACACGGACGAAAGCTTCCCCCGCGAACACTGGTTAGCTCGCCGCGAGGCCGATGCATTCGGCGTCGTGCTGGACGAACGGGGCAAGATCGTCTGGGGACGCGGCGATATTGGCGGTGATCCGATCGTCGTCGTGTTGACCGAGGCGGTGTCCGACGCGCATCTGGCCGGGCTGCGTGCGGATGGTGTCTCCTACATCTTTGCCGGGGCGGAGACGATCGACCTGCACGCGGTGCCCGAAATCCTGAATCGCGAACTGGGCGTGAAGACTTTGCTGGTCGAGGGCGGGGGCACCGCCAATGGCGAATTCCTGCGCGCCGGACTGATCGACGAGATCAGCATGGCGCTCTGCCCCGCGATCGACGGCGCGGCGGGCGCGCCCAGCCTGTTTCATTCGGGCAAGACGGATGCCGATACCCCCGCGCCGCTGACGGGCCTGACGTTGACGCATCACGAGGTCTTGCCGGGTGGTGAGATTTGGTTGCGCTATCGGGTGGAGAACAAGGCGGGCTGAGGACCAGGCCATCCTCACACGTTTAACCCGCTGTCGCGGGAGGGAGACGCGTAGCGCCGGAAGGGTGAGGGTGTTGGTTGCAGATTCGCAACGAATCTCGTTCGAGAAGGGAGCCAATGGGGCGCTCTGCGCATTGGCATGACAGACACGTCATGATTCCCGTCCTGTCACGAAAGGCCCCTCCAGAATGAGCGAACCCGACGCCATCGTCACCGCCGGTCAGAAGCGCGCGCTGCTTCAGCGTCTGCTGATGCCGTGGTGGACCGTGGTGTTTCCGGCTCTCGGCCTGATCGCCATCGCGGTGTCGCTCTACAAGATGGGCACGGCGGGGGTGATCGTCGCGGCCATCATCCTGATCGGATGCGTGCTGTCGGCGGTTCATCAGGCGGAAGTGGTCGCGCACCGGGTCGGCGAACCCTTTGGCACGCTGGTGCTCGCGGTCGCGGTGACAGTGATCGAGGTGTCGCTGATCGTCAGCCTGATGCTGTCGGACGCGGGCGACGCCTCCAGCCTGGCGCGCGATACGGTGTTCGCGGCGATCATGATCATCCTGAACGGCATTGTCGGCCTATGCCTGCTGGCCGGGGGCGTGCAGCATGGCGAGCAGCGTTTCTCGTTGCGCGGGGCGAGTGCGTCGCTCAACGTGCTGACCGCGATGGTCGTGCTGTCGCTCGTCCTGCCCAATTATGTGTCGTCGGCACCGGGGCCGACCTATGCGCCGTCGCAACTGATCTTCGTCGCGCTGGTCAGCGTGATCCTCTACGGCACCTTCGTGATGGTGCAGACGGTTCGCCACCGCGATTATTTCCTGCCCGCCGACGAGGATATGCCAGCCGACGCCCATGCCCAGCCGCCGACCAACGCCGCGGCCTGGGCGGCGCTGGGGATGCTGCTGGTCGCGCTGGTCGGCGTGGTGTTGCTGGCCAAGGGGCTGTCGGGGATTGTCGAGGCGGCGATCCTGGGCGCGGGCCTGCCGCTCGCCATCGTCGGTGTGGTGATCGCCGCGCTGGTCCTCGCGCCCGAAAGCCTGGCGGCGTACCGTGCGGCCAAGCGCAACCGGCTCCAGACCAGCCTGAACCTCGCGCTGGGGTCGGCACTGGCGACGATCGGGCTGACCATCCCGGCGGTGGCGATCGTGTCGCTGATGCTCGGCCTGCCGCTGGCGCTGGGCATCGGCGCGAAGGAGATGATCCTGCTGGTGCTGTCGCTGTTCACCATCACGCTGACGCTGGGCAATGGGCGCACCACCATACTCGGTGGGGCGGTGCATCTGGTGATCTTCGCGGCGTATCTGTTCGTGACGGTGGTGCCGTAGACGCGGCACCGCAACGCCCGTTCAGCCTGAGCGAAGTCGAAGGCCACTGGCCGAATGCCGCCAGGAACAGGGGCTCGGTGCGTGTACTTCGACGTCGCTCAGTGCGAACGGGGGGTGGGGAGTGGAAGGGCGCTCAGTTCGCCTTCTTCCTCTTCGCCGCTTGCTCGTCCCTCCATGCCCGGAACTGCTCGATCGCGACCGAGCGCTTCAGGATCTTGGCCCAGGGATCGACCACCACATGCGTGCCCTCAGGCACGGTCAGCGTGCCGGTCCCGTCGGTCATCGGCAGCGTCTGGGTCGTATCGCCGACCTGCACCTCGACCGGCAGCGGGAAGGGGCCATTGCCCGGCACCTTCCATGTCAGCGTCAGGCGGTCGCCCACCCGCGTCTCGACGATCTCGGGTAGGGCGGCCTGACGCAGATAGACGTCGAAGAACCAGCCATAATCCTTGCCCGTCACCTGCCGGACGAACCCCTCATATTCCTTCGTCGATCCATAGCGCGGGCTGAAATTCCCCGGCTTCGGGTCGGTCCGGCCATAAACGGCGAGCCGCGTCACGTCCCAGAACGCCTTGTCGCCGATCAGGTTGTGGAGCGTGTGCAGCATCCACGATCCCTTCATATAGATGTCCAGGCCGGGCCCGCCCTTGGCGTCTTCATAGACATCCTGCTCGGTCATGCTGTGGTCGTGGACGATGGGCGCCTTGTTGGCGATCTGCCCGCGCTGGGCATCCATCATCACCGCATAGCGCGCCTCGCCCTCGCGCCAGCGGCCATAGGATGGCTGCATGTAGCTGCCATAGCCTTCGTGCAGCCAGAAATCGTCCCAGTCGACATTGGTCAGCTGGTTGCCGAACCATTCATGGCTGAACTCGTGCTGGAACAGCCAGTCGAAGCCCTCCGGCGCCTTGGCATATTCGTTGCCGTACGCGTTGATCGTCTGGTGCTCCATGCCCTTGTGCGGGGTTTCTACCACGCCCAGCTTCTCGTCGCCGAAGGGGAAGGGGCCGATGGTCGATTCGAAGAAATCCAGCGTCGGCGCGAATTCGGCGAACAGGCCTTCGGCCTTGGCCTTCTCGCCCGGCAGATACCAATAGAACATCGGGATCGTGTTGCCAAAGCGGCTCTTGTAGCGTCCCTCGACGACTTCATAGGGCCCGACGTTCAGCGCGATGGCATAGGTATTGGGGTGCTTCGTCCGCCAATTCCACCGCGTACGACCATCGGCCAGCGTATCGACGCCCAGCAGCACGCCGTTGGACGGCGCCTTCAACCCCTTGGGCACGGTGATGTGCAGCGTGACCACGCCCGGTTCGCCCATCGGATAGTCGAGGCATGGCCAGAACAGGTCGCAGCCATAGCCCTGCGCCGTGGTCGCGAACCAGGGGCGGCCGTCCGGCGTCTTCGCCCAGACGACACCGGTATCCCACGGCGCGCGGACCGCGACGTGCGGTGTGCCGCCATAGGTGATCTTCGCGCTGACCTTTTGGCCGGTGCGGAGCGGGCGGGGCAGGGTGACGACAAGCTGTCCCTCCGGATTCGACCATTGGCCAGGCCTTAGCGGCTTGCCGTCGATCGCGATGGCGCGGACCGGCAGGTTCTTGTCCAGGTCGATGACCAATCGGGCAAGCGGGGCCTTGGCGGTGAAGACCAGCACGGCGACGCCGTTCAGCTCGCGCGTGTCGGGCAGCACCTCGAACGACAGGTCGGCACTGTCGAAGCGCATGGCGAGCTGTTCGGCCGGGCGGACCCCGCCCGATATCTGCGTTTGGGCGGTCAGCGGCGGCTCACCCTTGCCGGGAAGCGGGTGGGACGTCTGCGCCGCTACGGGGAAAGCCGACAGCAGCGAGGAGGCTAGAAGCGCGCGGGCGCCATTCCGTATACGATTCATGGGGCATGGTGTTGCGCAAGACAGCCGTCTTGGCAAGCACCCGACCGCGTGTCACCACGTCACCTTGTCGCAACGGGAATTGATGGATCGGCAACCCTCCCCATATAGTAAGGCGAAGAGGCCCCGGTGAGGGCCGACCGGAGTTTGCATGAACCAGTCCTATCCCGTCCTTCCGCTGCGTGACATCGTCGTCTTCCCGCACATGATCGTGCCCCTGTTCGTCGGCCGTGACAAATCGGTCGCGGCGCTGGAAGCGGCGATGGCGGCGGACAAGGAAATCTTCCTCGTGGCACAGCTCGATCCGGCCGAGGACGATCCCTCGCGCGAGGATCTGTACGAGATCGGCGTGACCGCCACCGTCCTGCAGTTGCTGAAGCTGCCCGATGGCACGGTGCGCGTGCTGGTCGAGGGCAAGACGCGCGGCCGCCTGTCCGAGCTCGACGAGTCGGGCGCCTTCCTGACCGCGACGATCGACCTGACCGAAGTCGAAGCCGATGCCACCGTGCTGGAGGAGCAGGAGGTCGAGGTCGATGCCAGCGTCAAGGCGCAGATCGCGGCGCTGATGCGCTCGGTCGTCGACCAGTTCGAGAATTACGCGAAGCTCAACCGCAAGCTGCCCGCCGAAACCGCGGTTCAGCTGGGCGAGATCGAGGATGCCTCGCAGCTCGCCGATGCGGTTGCCGCGAACATCTCGGTCAAGGTCGCCGACAAGCAGGCGCTGCTGGTCGAGACCGATCCAGCCAAGCGGCTGGAGATGGCCTATGCCCTGATGGAAGGCGAACTGGGCGTCCTGCAGGTCGAGAAGAAGATCAAGAGCCGCGTCAAGCGCCAGATGGAGAAGACGCAGCGCGAATATTATCTCAACGAACAGCTGAAGGCGATCCAGCGCGAGCTGGGCAATGAGAGCGAGGATGGCGATGGCGACGAGATCGCCGAGTTGACCCAGAAGATCGCGACGCTCAAGCTGTCGAAGGAAGCGCGGACCAAGGCGACCGCCGAGCTGAAGAAGTTGAAGACCATGGCGCCGATGAGCGCCGAGGCGACGGTCGTGCGCAATTACCTGGACGTGCTGCTGGGCCTGCCCTGGGGCAAGAAGTCCAAGGTGAAGAAGGACATCGCGGCGGCGCAGGCGATCCTGGACCAGGATCATTATGCGCTGGAAAAGGTGAAGGACCGGATCGTCGAATATCTGGGCGTCCAGGCGCGCACCAACAAGCTGAAGGGGCCGATCCTGTGCCTCGTCGGCCCGCCTGGCGTCGGCAAGACGTCGCTCGGCCAGTCGATCGCCAAGGCGTGCGGGCGCGAATTCATCCGCCAGTCGCTGGGCGGCGTGCGCGACGAGGCCGAGATTCGGGGCCATCGCCGCACCTATATCGGCTCGCTGCCGGGCAAGATCGTGACGAACCTGAAAAAGGCCGGCACGTCCAACCCGCTGTTCCTGCTCGACGAGATCGACAAGCTGGGCCAGGATTTCCGGGGCGATCCCGCCTCGGCGCTGCTCGAGGTGCTCGATCCGGAGCAGAACGCCAAGTTCAACGATCACTATCTGGAGATCGACATCGATCTGTCGGACGTGATGTTCGTGTGCACCGCGAACACGCTGAACCTGCCGCAGCCGCTGCTCGACCGCATGGAGATCATCCGTCTGGAGGGTTATACCGAGGACGAGAAGGTCGAGATCGCCGAGCGGCACCTGGTTGCGAAGCAGGTCGAGACGCACGGCCTGAAGGACAGCGAGTTCACCCTGACCCAGGAGGGCCTGCGCGCGCTGATCCAGCGCTATACCCGCGAGGCGGGTGTGCGAACGCTGGAGCGTGAGATTGCGCGTCTGGCGCGCAAGGCGCTGCGTCAGATCCTGGAGGGCAAGGTGACGTCGGTGACGATCACGCCGGAGAATCTCCACGAGTTCGCGGGCGTCCAGAAATATCGCCACGGCCTGTCCGAGCAGGAGGATCAGATCGGTGCGGTCACGGGCCTCGCCTGGACTGAGGTGGGCGGCGAGCTGCTGACCATCGAATCGGTGACGGTGCCCGGCAAGGGCCAGGTGAAGACGACCGGCACGCTGGGCGATGTGATGAAGGAGTCGGTGCAGGCCGCCTTCAGCTTCGTCCAGGCGCGCAGCCCCAGCTTTGGAATCAAGCCGTCGCTGTTCAACCGCAAGGACATCCATATCCACCTGCCCGAGGGCGCGGTGCCCAAGGATGGTCCGTCCGCGGGTATCGGCCTCGTCACCTCGATCGTCTCGACGCTGACCGGCATTGCGGTGCGCAAGGACGTGGCGATGACCGGCGAGGTCACGTTGCGCGGGCGCGTGCTGCCGATCGGCGGATTGAAGGAAAAGCTGCTGGCGGCGCTGCGCGGTGGCATCACCACCGTGCTCATTCCGCAGGAGAATGAGAAGGATCTGGCGGACATCCCCGCCAACATCCTGAACGGCCTGAAGATCGTGCCCGTCGCGCATGTCGATGAGGTGCTGCGCCTGACGTTGGTCGAGCCGCTGGAGGCGATCGACTGGACCGATGCGGACGAACTGGCGGCGCTGCCGCCAGCGCCGATCCCGGCGGTCGGGGGCGAGCGTCACCACTGACCGTCGTGAGAAGGGGGCCGCCGGTCTTATGATCGGCGGCCCTTTTCAAACGATGTCATGGGGATGACATGCTCTTCTGTTTGCGTCATCGTTCGCCATGGACATGACGACGGGGTTTGACAGCCCCATCCGTCGCGTCATTATCGTTGCCTTAATATTTGGACGGCACCGAGTCCTGTGTCGTTTATCGTCGAAATCATAGGGGGTTATGGAATGAACAAGCAGGAGCTGATCGCTACCGTCGCCGATTCCTCGGGCCTTGCGCGCGGCGATGCGGTCAAGGCGGTGGATGCGGTGTTCGAATCGATCTCCGCCGCGCTCAAGAAGGGCGATGAAGTCCGCCTCGTCGGCTTCGGCACCTTCTCGGTTTCCAAGCGCAAGGCGTCGACCGGCCGCAACCCCCGCACCGGCGAGCCGATGACGATCAAGGCCTCGTCGCAGCCCAAGTTCAAGCCGGGCAAGCTGCTGAAGGACTCGGTCAACTAAATTGGTGATTTTGGGGCTGGACAGGCGGCGGACCGCCGCCTAAAGGCCCGTCCTCCGGTTCACCGGGCGCGTAGCTCAGCGGTAGAGCACACCCTTCACACGGGTGGGGTCACAGGTTCAATCCCTGTCGCGCCCACCATTCCCCAGAGGCTACAGGCCAGGCGGGAATGGTCCGAGAACGACCGGCTCCCGACATTTGGATATTACCCTAGTCCTCGCATCGGCCATGTCCCATGCGCTTGGCTGGTGTAAATGGGCGTGACCTCGACGTTCAGAATCCGTCGCGGTGCCTGTCTTCAGTAGGAATCCTCTGAGAAGCGCATCGGCTTCTCGAAGCACAGGCTGCCTGACGTAATCGATCGTTCGGCCCGTTCCGTCAGCGAAGAATCGAACGCCGTCATCTGGCGCGTGCAGGCAATACGGGCGGCGATCATTCGGCCGCCTGGACCGTGATGACATCGTGTTGAACCAAGGCGAGCCCCTCCCCTTCAGAAGAGGGGTTGGGGTGGCGCCTCGCCAAAGGCGCGGCACTCGCGGAAGCGCCACACCCCCGGCCCCTCCCCAGAAGGGGAGGGGGAGCACACCTCATGTCATCCTGCCATAAGTCGTGCAAAACAGCTGCGACACATCCAGCAAATGCAGGAGTTGCCGGTCGCCTTTCCGTGTCCGATCCGGCTGACCTGAGCTATCGTCCTGCCACCCCGGCGAAGGCCGGGGTGGTGTGCGACGCTCAAGGCCGAGCGGCCGTTTCCCCGGCAAGATAACGGGCGATCGGATCGATCATGTCCTTGGGGATACGGCGCGCGATGACGGGCATCGTCGCGTGGCTCTTGCGCGCGTCGACTACGTTCTTGTCGCCCTGCCAGTGGTGCAGGCGCTCCGCGATGTAGCTGGCGCGCTGGCCCGCAAGGACCGGATAGGGCTTGCCGGGGGCGTGACAGCTGGCGCAGGCGGGCAACTGGCGCTCGGGCAGGCCGCGTTCAACGATGCGGGCGGCGGCGGGATCGCCGGCTGGGCTCGCACCTAGCCCCGGCATGGCGGCGAAGCGGCGTGCCGCAGCCTCCATGGCGGCGGGCTCCATCCGCATCGCGACCTGCTGCATCACCGCGCTCGACCGGGTGCCGTTGGCATAGCCCTTCAGCGCGGCGAGCAGATATTCGGGGCTCTGGCCGCCCAGGATCGGAATGTCGGGACTGCCGCGTCCCCGACCGTCGGTGCCGTGGCAACCGGTGCAATTATCCGGGTCGACGTTGGGCGAGGCCTTGGCGACCAGCGCCTCATATTGGGCGGGCGTCATGCCGGGCAGGCGGCGGACAAAGGCGACCATGCGCCGCACCTCGTCCTTGCGATCCTGTACGGCCCAGGCGGGCATGCCGGTATATTTGACGCCGTGCTGGAGAATCCAGAACAGCTGCTTGTCGGTCCACTCACGCGCGTTGATCGCCAGGTCGGGTGCTGGCGGGGTGGCGGCCTGCATGACGGGGGCGGGTTTGTGGCCAGGCGCGCCGTGGCACACCGCGCAGCTATTGCTGAAATGCCCCGCCGCGCTGACCAGACCGGTGGCGTCCGCCGGGTCGTTCGGCGCGGTCAGGGCGGCATGGGTACGCACCGAGTTGCGCATCGCCCAGTGCAGGAACCAGTCGGTGATCGGCCAGTGCCCACTGGAGGCGGCGAGACTGATCACGCCCGACCAGGCGACGGCCATGCCCAGCGCGGCCAGGCCGATCAGGGTCGCGAGCACCCGCTTCCAGGTGATGCGGATCGTCATGTGTGCGCCTCCTTGGGCATCTGAAGCAGGCGGCCGAGCATTGCGAGCCCCCCGCACAGATAGGCGACGCCACCGACCAGCAGCATGACGACACCCGCCATCTGCTGGTCATCCAGCGCGCCCGCACCGTGATGGCTGTAGAGCGGCCGCGGCGCTAGGCCGATGAGCGCGCCGAGCAAGGTCATGTGCATCGAGGTGACGAGCAGCGCCGCAATACCCGCCGCGCGGTGGCGGGGGGTGAGGACCGCCGCCCAGAGCAACAGCCCGGCGGCGAGGAAGCTGATCTGCTCGGCGGCCAGCCACAGGGGTGCATGGTCGGCCAGACGACGCAGCGACGGCACGTGCCAGCCCCAGACGATCACCGCCTCGATCAGGGCGGCCACCAGCGGAGTGGTCAAAAGCGGCCAGCGCTCGGCCGGGTCGAACCGCGAGCCTTGCAGGCCCAGCGCCAGGAACGGTGCTGCGACCGCGACCGCGATCATATGCGCTATCATATGGCCGGTCATGCCCCAGCCGCTGAACGCCCAGCCAAAGGGTAGCAGCGCCAAGCCCGCGATCAGGGGGGCGCGCTTCATCGGCAATCGTTGAGCATGAGGACGGGCAAAGCGGTAAAGATCACCGCAATGAAACTGAGCGCGGCCAGCAACATGGTCGAATAGGCCAGGAAGCGGAGGCGGTCGATATCGGTGCCCTCGTTATGGGGCGGCGGATCGCCCGGCGTGCGCGACTGCTGCCACGCGATCACGCCCGATGCGGCGATGATGGCGAGGGCGACGACCGTCCCGATCGCGAAGGCGGTGGGGAACAGCGCCCACTCGCCGATCTTCTCGCAACTGATCGCCGCCCATATGTACGAAAACAGGAAATGCACCGCCCAGGCGGTCGGCGGGACGATCAGGGTCCACAGGGTGACGCGCAGGCGGTGCGCGCCCTTCAGCCAGCGCTTCATAGCCCGGTCTCCGGAAACAGGCCGATGGTCAGATAGGTGACGATCGCGGTCAGCGCGAAGAAATGCGCATAGACCGTGATGTTGCGGATGTCCGCATCATAGGTCGGCGTCATCCTGCCCGCGATGCTGCGCGCCAGCGTATAGAGCTGCATGATCGCCGCGACGGCGGCATGGACGACAGTCCAGACGACCAGCACCCAGACGATGGCGGGATAGACATTGGCGGTCGGGTCGAGCCCGTTCAGGCAGGCGATCCCGGCGAACAGGCTGGCGATGGCGGTCGCGGCCCCGGCGATCAGCAGGCCGCGTGCGGCGGTCACCCCGCCGCGCGCATGGACCTCGCGTGCGGCCAGCGTCGCCGCCCAGCTGGCCAGCGACAGGGCCAGCGCGGTCATCGGCCCGCCGATGCCGGGGCCCGCAAAGCCGGACCCGAAATCGGGATGCACGGTCCAGTAAAAGTAATAACCGAAGACAAGGCCCGAGAATGCCGTCGCGTCCGCCATCATCGTGATAAACATCGCCCACCAACCGGGCGCGGCGGGTCCGGAGATATAGAGCGGCAGGCGCATGCCGTGGCCGATCGGCTTTTCGGGCTTTTCGGGAATCTCGGCTGTGTCCCACAACCACCACAGGATACAGCCCAGCGTCACCACGCCGCCCAGCGCCGCGATCAGGTACAGGTGATAGGTGGTCAGGATGAACACGCTGCCCAGTGCGACGGCGGTCGCCATCGGCTTGACGCTGGGGGTGCCCAGGCGGATCACCGACACGGGCTTGGCATCCAGCACCGAGGTGATGATCGTCTCACGACGACCTTCCTCGGCATCGGGCAGGAAGAAGCGGCCTTCATCGACCTTGGCGACGAAATTTTTCTGGTCCCAGATCGGATAGCGGCTTTCGACCAGCGGCACCGAACGGATTCCCCAGTCCTCGTCATCCGGATGCGCCAGCCATTCCAGCGTGCCCGCATTCCAGGGATTGCGCGGCGATTTCGCGCGGGTCGGCGACAAGGCGAGGTCGATAACCAACACCAGCACGCCGGTCGCGAACAGATAGGACCCGGCGGTCGAGGCCAGGTTCAGCCAGCCGATGCCCAGTTCCTCCGGGTAGGTGAAGACGCGGCGCGGCATCCCCTCCAGCCCCGACAGATGCATCGGGAAGAAGGTCAGGTTGATGCCGACGAACATGATCCAGAAGGCGATGCGGCCCAGCCGGTCCGACAGCTTCTTGCCGGTGATCAGCGGCCAGTAATAATAGAGCCCGCCGAACAGCGGCAGCAGCGTGCCGCCGATCAGCACGTAATGAAGGTGCGCGACGATGAAATAGGTGTCGTGCGCCTGCCAGTCGAACGGCGCGATCGCGACCATCACCCCGGTCAGGCCGCCGATGACGAACACCGCAAGGCTGCCCGATGCGTAGAGCAAAGGCGTCGACCATTTCACCTTGCCCGCCCACAGCGTGGCGATGAAGGCGAAGATCTGCACGCCGGTCGGGATCGCGACGGCTTCGGAGGCGGCCGAGAAGAAGGCCAGGCTGATCTTGGGCAGGCCGGTCGCGAACATGTGGTGGACCCACAGGCCGAACGACAGGAAGGCGGTGCCGACGGCGGCCAGCACGATCCACGGATAACCGAGCAGATGGCGCTGCGCGAAGGTCGGGATCATCATCGCGAACAGCGCGATTGAGGGCAGGAAGACGATATAGACTTCCGGATGGCCAAAGATCCAGAACAGGTGCTGCCACAGCAGCGGATCGCCGCCACGCGCCGCATCGAAGAAGGGCCAGTTGAGCAGCCGCTCCATCTCGAACAACAGGTCGCCGGCGATCAGCGGCGGGAAGGCGAACAGGATCATCACCGCCACGACCAGAATGTACCAGGCATAGAGCGGCATCAGGTTCAGCCGCATCCCCGGCGGACGGCATTTCAGCACACCGACGATCAACTCGACCGCCGCCGCGACCGACGACACCTCGATGAAGGACAGGCCCAGCATCCAGATATCGGCGCCCAGGCCCGACAGGTCGGTGCGGGTGGTCAGCGGCGGATACATGAACCAGCCGCCATCGGGCGCGGCGTTGAAGAAGATCGAGCCGCCGACGAACACGCCGCCGAGCAGGAAGCTCCAGTAACCAAAGGCCGAGAGGCGGGGGAAGGGCAGGTCGCGCGCGCCCAGCAACTGGGGCAGCAGGATGATCGACACCGCCTCGAACATCGGCACGGCGAACAGGAACATCATCATCGAGCCGTGCAGCGTGAACAGCTGGTTGAAGGTGTTCGCCGAGACGAGATCGTTGTCGGGCACCGCCAGCTGGGTGCGCATGATCAGCGCCAGCACGCCCGCGAACAGCATGAAGCCGAACGCGGTCAGCGTGTACCAGACGCCGACGCGGTTGTTGTTGGTGTCGGTCCAGCGGAGGAACAGGCCGGAGGGTGGTTTCCACACCTCGCGCAGCCGGTCTTCCTGGGCGGCGCGAAGCTGGGGATCGTCCTGCGCGTGGAGGCTCATTTCAGGCCCTGAAGATAGCGGGAGAGGGCCATGGCCTCGTCATCCGATAATTGGGGGAAGGACGGCATCCGAACGCCGGGCTTGGTCTTTTCGGGGTGGCGAATGAAGCCTGCGACATTGGCCGGGGTCATCGGCAGGATACCCGCCGCCAGCGTGCGACGCGCACCGAAATGGGTCAGGTCGGGGCCGATCCGGCTGGGCGCCGTGACGCCTGCCACGGTGTGGCAACCGCCGCACCCATTGTCGGCGAACAGCTTGGCACCCGCCGCATCGCCGCCGGTGCGGGCGGGCCGCGCTTCGTTGGCCAACCAGGCGTCGAAGGCGGCGGGCGGCATGGCGATGACGTCGAACGCCATCAACGCATGGCTAAGCCCGCAGAACTCGGCACATTGCCCGCGATAGCGGCCGGGCTTTTCGGCGCGGACGACCAGCGTGTTGATGCGGCCGGGGATCATGTCCATCTTGCCCGCGAGGCCCGGAATCCAGAAACTGTGGACGACGTCGCCCGCGCTGAGTTTGAAGGCGACGTTGCGGCCGGTGGGGATGCGAATCTCGTTCGCGCTGGCGACGGGCGTACCCCCGGCGGGGCGATAGGCGACCCGCCACCAGAATTGCTCGCCATCGACCGCGATGGTCAGGTCGGCGGGCGAAACCGGGCGCGGCTTCATATAGGGCAGCGAATAGGCGAGCAGCCCGAGCAGCACGATCGTCGGAATGACACCGCCCAGCCACAACACGACGCGCATGCCCCGACGATGGTCGATCGCGCCTTCGGGGGCGTGGACCGCGTGGCGCATCAGCAGCGCGACACCGCCCGCGATGATCACCGCCCCGACCAGCATGATGATGAAAAGATGCCGAATATCGGCCGCGTCCGCGCCGAATGGGGCCAGTGTGGACTGATGCGTGTTGCATCCTGCCAGCAAAAAGGCCGTGACGGCTAAGGTGGTGATGCATGTCCCCCGCATCGCCCCCGAACGTTTCCCAAGTGGAATAGTTCATGAAGAGTTCATGCAAATTTCACGTTCGGGGGCGTTTCTGTCATCGATTGTTGTTGCGCCGCCACACCTCCTCGGCGAGCAGCGTCGCAAAGCCTAGCCAGGCGGCCAGCGGCACCACGCTGGCCGCCGCCGGGCGATCGACCTTCCAGGCGGTGGAGACGAGCGCCCCGGCGCCGACCGCCATCGCTCCCGCCGCCGCCGTGCTGGCGCCGGTGCGACGCTCGCGGAAGAACAATTCGGTCCAGCCGCCGATCATCGCGCTGTTGCCCAGCCACAGGGCGACCGCCGCATTGCGCCGGGGCGAGGGTTCCGCGCGAAGCAGGCGATAGCCCCCGACCGCCGCCAGCGTCTCCAGCACCGGCCATACCGCGCCGAATACCTTGTCGGGCGGGGTGAAGCCGGGCTTGTCCAGCTTTGCGTACCAGCGGCGGATACGCGGATGCGACGGATCGGGCGCGTTGCGCCGCCCGATCAGCGCACTGAGCCCCAGCACGCCTGCGGCGATACCTCCGGCGACCAGGGGCGAGAGTCCGCCATTCTTGCTACTGTCCGTCATGACCGTCATCCTTCGCTGTTTGCGGGATAACGGTTGCGCGTCATCCGTGTTCAACCGCCATGCGACGTCGGCCCCAGACGACCAGCCGGTCGAGCGTCCCGATCACCAGCAGCGAGGCGCCGAACAGCGGCAGGACGATCCCCGCCACCACCAGCGTGGCGAGCAGGCCGCCGACCCGTGCGCCGGACACCGGCGGCGGCGCACCGATGCGTCCCGCCGGGCGTCGCTTCCACCACATGGCGATACCGCTGATCGTCAGGACCCAGATCGCGACGCAGGGGAGCAGCATCAGCAGCTGGTTCGCGCGCCCGAAATAATTGCCCATGTGCAACTGCACGCCCGACTCCACCGCCCGACCGACGATCCCGTAATCGGCGTAGCGCACCTCGGGCCCGATCGGGCGAAAGCTGTACCGGTCGATATAGAGCGTCTGCTGGCCCGAGGGGCGGTCGGGATAAGTGAAGACGGTATAGACCCCGCGCGGCCCGTTGGGGAGGAACAGGCGGTAACTGCCCTGCCAGCCATGTTCCGCCAGCACATGGGTGACGCGATCGGTGCCGCGCAACACCGCCGGATCGCGGGTGATGCCGGGCGCGGCGGGCCGGTGGTCGGCGTGCCCCTGCGGCATGGTCGAGCGGGGAAGCGGTGCGTTCCCGAGCGTCCAGGGAACCTCGCCCAAGGCGGTCTTCATCGGCTGGCTGTCGGGGATGTTGTACTGGCGGAAAGACGGCGGATAGCCGATCCCCAGCGCGTCGCTGGCCCCTTGCAGCAGCGGCCCGCTGACCCCGGCCCAGGGGAGGCCGGTGACGATCAGAAAGGCGATCAGCACCGCGCTCCACAGGCCGACAGGTCCATGCAGATCGCGCCAGAACCGCCGCCCGCGCCCCGACAGACGGGGCCAGAGGGTGCCCGCTGCCCGGAACCGCCCACGCGGCCACCACAGGAGCAGGCCCGACGCCAGCAACACCAGCGCCCAGCATACGGCCAGCTCGACCAGGCGTTCGCCGAACACGCCCATCAGGATCGAACGGTGCATCGCATCGGCCCAGCCGATCAGGGTCCGGTCATAGACGACGCTGCCCAGCACGCGGCCGGTGCCGGGATCGACCGCGACGCGGCGTGGCGGCCCGGTGTCCGGCTGGACGAAGACCACCACCGCGCGATCGGCGCTGCCGGGCATGTCGATCCGCGACGCGTTGCCCGGATAGGCGGCCAGTGCGGACTGGATCATGCGCGACATCGGCACGGTGTCGCGGTGGGGCGGGACGAAGCGCAGCTCGGGGTAGATGGCGTCGTTCAACTCGTCGTTGAACAGATAGATCGCACCGGTCAGGCTGAGCATCAGCAGGATCGGCGCGACCAGCAGGCCGGCCCAGAAATGCCAGCGCCAGATGGTGCGGTGGAACGCCGCGCGGCGGGAGCCGGTCGGTCGCGGTGGGTGTGTAACGGACATGGAACAGGGCTTTCGGCCGGTGCCCGGTGTATTGCGGGCACGAGAATCCGGGACGCGCTTCAAGAAGCGGCGTCGGGGCTGGCGGTCAGGAAAGCGCTGGGGGGCCGCGTGACGGCGGGCGGGAGCGTGGGACGGCGGGGCGGCGCAGGGGCGTGCCCCAGGCAATGCCCGCCGCCATCACGAAGGCGATCAGCAGGACGATCTGGATCGGATCGGTCGCCGCCAGCACTGGCGCGGCAAGCCCAGCAAAGGCGCAGGGCAGGTCGCGACCATGGCCTTTGTCGCTATGTCCCGGCGGATGGCCGGTCGCGACATGCGCGGTCGCGTCGTGTCCCGGCATCACGTGATGGCCACTGGGCGAGGGCAGGGGAGCGCTGCCGGGGCACAGCACGATGCCCATGCCGCCATCGACCGCCCCGACCATATAGCCCGTCGGCACGATCAGCTTGAGCAGCAGCGCCGCCGCGCAGAGCAGCACGGCAAGATGGCGTTGCGCGAACAGGCTGCGGATCGCCGTCACGCCTGCCGGGGTAGTGCGCCGGGCCGGGCCTGTCACTCGGACAGATCAGCCCAGCCGTGCCTTTTGCGGCTTTTTGCGATCGGGGCGGCATCGCGATGCAAAAGGGTCGGTTTCGCGCCCGCCGCGATTATGCAACCAGCGCTGGCGCATAGGCCCGCCGTATTGCAGAACGGTGTGATGACGCACTCCTCCGCATTCGACTTCCTCCACGGCGTCTCTGGCAAGGTGGTCGACGAGATCCGGGCCCTGGACTGGACCCGGACCAGCTTGGGCGCGCCGCAGACCTGGCCCGCGGCGTTGCGGTGCCAGCTGGTGACGATGCTGGCGTGCCCGGTGCCGATGTATCTGGTCTGGGGGCCGGAACTCGTGTCGTTCTACAATGATGCCTATCGCCCGATCCTGGGCTATCGCGCGGCCACGGCGATGGGCACGCCGTTCCGTATCCTGTGGGGCAGCATCTGGGACGAGATCGCGCCGCTGGTCGACAAGGCGCTGGCGGGTGAGGTGCTTCAGGTCACCGACATGCGGCTGGACCTGGCGCGTGAGGGGCGGCCCGAGGAAAGCTACTGGACCTTTTCCTATTCCCCGGTCTTCGACGATGCCGGGACGATCACCGGCATGATCTGCGTCACCGGCGAGACGACGGCGCGTGTCCTGGCCGAGCGGCAGCGGCGCGAGGCGGACGAGCGGTTGGACCTGGCGCTCAATTCGGGCGCGCGTATCGGCCTCTGGGATTGGAACGTGCTGTCTGACTCGGTCCGCTCGGACAGGCGGTTCGCCGTGATGTACGGGGTCGACCCGGCGGCGGCGGAGGCGGGTATGCCCATCGCGCAGTTCTTTCGGGGCATCCATCCCGACGACCTCGCCAGCGTCCAGCAGAGTATCGCGGTGGCGATGTCGGGTGCTGGCGACGGTGCGACGAAGGGGCATTTCACCGCCGAATATCGGCTGGTCCAGCCGGACGGCCGCGAGCACTGGGTATCGGCCCATGGGCGCTGCATCTTCGACGACAGTGGGCGCTGCGTCCGTTTCCCCGGCGTCAGCTTCGACATTACCGACCGGGTCCGTGTCGAACAGCAATGGCGAGAGAGCGAGGCGCGCGCCCGGCTGAACGGCGAGCGGGTGCAGTTGGCGCTGGAAGCCGGGGCGATCATCGGCACCTGGTTCTGGGATTTGCCGACCAATCGCTTCACGTTGGACGAGCCGTTCGCCCGCCATCTGGGGATCGATCCCGCACTGGGGCATGAGGGGCTGGATGTCGTGGAGGTGGCCGAGCGGGTCCATCCCGACGACCGTCCGGGACTGGCCGAGGCGGTGCAGGAAGCGATCGCACGCGGTGGTGCCTATACGCACCAGTATCGCGTCCGGCGGTATGACGGGCGCTATCACTGGGTCGATGCCATCGGCCGGGTCGACCATGCGCCCGATGGCACACCGTTGCAGTTTCCCGGCGTCCTGATCGATGTCGGCGTCCGTCGCGCGCTGGAGGCCGAACGCGATACCGCCATCGCCGAACTGCGCGCGCTGACCGACCAGCTCGAGCAGCGCGTGGCCGATCGCACCGCCGAGTTGATGCGCGCCGAGGAGGCGTTGCGGCAAAGCCAGAAGATGGAGGCGGTCGGCCAGCTGACCGGTGGGCTGGCGCATGACTTCAACAACCTGCTCGCGGGGATTTCCGGGTCGCTGGAACTGATGGCGTTGCGGCTGGCGCAGGGACGGGTGAGCGATGTCGATCGTTATATGGACGCCGCACAGGGCGCGACCCGGCGCGCGGCGGCGCTGACCCACCGGCTGCTCGCCTTTTCCCGGCGGCAGACGCTGGCCCCGCGTCCGACCGACGCGAGCATGCTCGTCGCGGGCATGGCCGATCTGATCCGCCGTACGGTCGGCCCCGCGATCACGCTGGAGACGGAGGCTGGCGAGGATCTGTGGACCATTCTGGTGGACGCGCCGCAGCTTGAGAACGCGCTGCTCAACCTGTGCATCAACGCGCGCGACGCGATGCCCGATGGCGGGCGCATCACGATCGAGATGGTCAATCGCCGCCTGGACGAGGCCAATGCACGTTTTGCCGACATTCCGCGTGGCGAGTATCTGGTGCTGTGCGTCACCGACACCGGCACCGGCATGACCCCGGACGTGATCGAAAAGGCGTTCGATCCCTTCTTCACCACCAAGCCGCTGGGGCAGGGCACCGGCCTGGGGCTCAGCATGATCTATGGCTTTGCCCAGCAATCGGGCGGGCAGGTGCGTATCGAGTCGACGCCGGGGAAGGGTACCACGGTCCATCTCTATCTGCCGCGCCATCACGGCCCGGTCGAACAGGACCAGGCGGGGCCGGTTGCACCGCTCGACGCGGCGGCCGGGTCGGGTGAGACGGTGCTGGTCGTCGACGACGAATCCACCGTGCGCCTGATGATCGCCGATGTGCTGCGCGACATGGGATACCGGGTGATCGAGGCGGCGGACAGTGCCGCCGGGCTGGCCATCCTGCGGTCGAAGCGGCGGATCGACCTGCTGGTCACCGATGTCGGCCTGCCCGGCGGCATGAACGGGCGTCAGCTTGCCGAGGCTGGCCGGGAATTACGTCATGAATTGAATGTCATGTTCATCACGGGCTATGCGGAAAACGCGGTGCTGAACAGCGGGCATCTGTCGCCGGGCATGCAGTTGCTGACCAAGCCGTTCACCGTGGATGCGCTGGTCACGGGCATCCAGGCGGCGATGGGGGCTGGCGCGCGGCGGTACGATCCCCACGCCTGAACCCGGCGTGGACGGCGCGTCCCGGCACCGCGGTTGTGCGTCAATGTCCGGGAGTTTCATCATGTTCGTCATCTGCCGCTCGGGGGCCCTGGCCCTATGCTGTCTGGCGCTTACCCTTGTGGGCCGCCCGGCGATCGCGCAGAGCGGTCCCGATATCCCGGAGCCGATGGTGTTCGACATGATCCGCCCGCTGACCGCCAAGGCGGGCGAGATCGAGGTCAATGCGCTGGCCCAGCGCGACCTGACCGGCCCGCGCCACGAATTGGAATGGGCACCCGAGGTCGAGCTGGCGGTGGCGAACGGCCTGGCGGTCGAGCTGGAACTGCCGCTGATCGACAACCGCGTCGTCCAGTACAAGATGGGGCTTCAGAAGCGGCTGGGCACGTTCCGGGGCGGGCGAAGCGTGCACGGCGTCCAGTATCTGGGCCTGCACGACCGCGAGGATGGCGGCTGGACCTCGACCCTGTTGTGGTTGCTCGGCAATCGCTTCGGCGAGCGGTGGGGCACGATGACGATGGTCGGCCTCGGCGACGTAACCCTGCGCGAGGGCAACGAGACGGGGTTCATCGTCAACCATTCGACCTTCTACGACCTGACCCCCGACACGGTGCTGGGCCTGGAGCTGAACCGGCAGAATGGCGACGGTGCCTATTGGCTGTTGATGCCGCAGGTCCACCACGCCTTCGGCAAGCTGGGCGTGCAGGGCGGGCTCGGGGCCGAGCGGGCGCGCGGCGAGCGGTTCCGGCCGCGTCTGGGGTTGCGCGTCATCCGCGAGCTGTGATTTCAGCAATTGCGCAAAGCGACGGGAGAACGCGGATGACGATCGAGCTGATCTGCCTGGATGCGGACGACACGCTCTGGCACAATATGCGCCACTTCGCCGAGACGGAGGAGGCGCTGGTCGGGCTGCTCGCCCCCTTTGCCGAGGCGCGGGTGGCGCGGGCCACGCTGGAGGCGTGCGAGGCGCGCAACCTGCGGCTGTACGGATACGGCGCCAAGGGCTTTACCCTGTCGATGATCGAGACGGCGGTGGAACTGGCCGGGCCGACCCTGTCGACCGAACTGGTCGCGCGGCTGCTGGAGGCCGGGCGACAGCTGCTGGCGCATCCCGTCGCGCTGCTCGATGGCATTGCCGAGACGATCGACGCGCTGGAGACGCGCGGGCGGCTGGTCCTGGTGACGAAGGGCGACCTGTTGCACCAGGAGGCCAAGCTCGCCGCTTCCGGTCTGGGCTCGCGTTTTGACGATGTCGCGATCGTCAGCGACAAGACGCCCGACACCTTCCGCCGGATTTTTGCCCGGCACGGCGTGGCCCCCGAGAGGGCGGTGATGGCGGGGGACTCGATGCGCTCGGACGTGCTGCCCGCTCTGCAGGCGGGCGCTTGGGCGGCGTATATCCCGCAACCGCTCGCCTGGAGCCATGAGGCCGGGGACAGCCCCGTCGACCATCCGCGCTTTCGCCAGCTCGATCGGTTGGGCGACCTGCCGGATTGGATCGACGCGATCGGCCGTTGACCCGGTCTTACACGTAAAGCGGGTTGGCATTGCTTACCTGTTCCTCTCCCCTATCCAGGGGAGAGGGAAGAAAAAGGGATTGCCGGTCAGCCCGGATCGCTTTCCTCGCCGATGATCGCGCCGTGTGCGTCAACGGTGTCGGCATGGGAAAAGCCGTTGCGGTGGACCCGCACCCCGGCGGTGGTAATGGGCGTGGGTGCCGCAATCGCCGCCACCGCATTGCCGCCGGGTGTCCGATCGCCCCGGTGGATGACGACGCCGTTCATCGTCTCGGCCAGCGGCGTGGCGGCCGCCGTCAGCATGGGGGTGGACGTAGCGATGCTGGGTTCGACCCCGGCATAGGACTGGCGGAAGGACAGGTCGCGTTCCAGCGCCCCGCGCCAGCGATAGAAGATATGGCTGCCCACCGCGCCGATCCGGTTCAGGCTGCTGGCCCACCACGGCAGGACGTAATTGGCGTGATAGAAGGTCGCGGCTCCCACCGGCGCATAGACCAGCCCGGCAAGCGCCGACTGTGCGATGGCGGCGGCGCGCGCCCAGGCGGCGGGCTCGCGCGGGTGGAGCATCGAGCCGTCGCAGGTGAAGCTGAACTGGCATCCCGTCTGGCGGCCCGAGCCCTGATAGACGACGCCGCAGATGCTCTTGGGAAAGGCGCGGTCGCGGACGCGGTTGAGCACGACCTGCGCCACCGCGCGCTGGCCGTCGACCGGTTCGGAGCGTGCCTCGTAATAGATGGCGGCGGTCAGGCATTCGGCGGCGCGCGCCGCGTCGGTGGCGGTGCGCGCGATGCCGTTGAACGCGGGGGCGGCGGCCATCTCGATCGGGGGCATGCCGCTCGACGGATCGGGCAGATCCTCGTCCGGCACGTCGAGCGCCAACTGCCGCAGCAATGTGCGCGCGGTCGGCGGCGGTACGTCGAGCGTCAGGTGCGCGGGCTTGTGGCGGACAGGCGTGCACGAGGTCGCGACCGCCAGCGCCAACACCCCGATCATCCCGCGCAGCAAGATATCCGCTTCCCAACCCGTGGCCCCATGCGGACGTCCTAGGGCAGGGGGGTTAGGAAGCGGTTAAGTAACACTAATCACGACCGATAGGTTCAGAAGCGCGCGCCCAGCTCCACACCGTAGAAGCGCGGTTCGCCCGCGATAAAGGTCGGCGTGTCGAACGTGCCCCCGGTATTGCCCGCGTCGATCAGATAGCGCTTGCCGGTCAGGTTGCGGGCAAAGCCGCCGACATGGAAGCGGCCCTGCTCGCCGAACTCGACCCCGGCGCGCAGGTTGACCAGCGTATAGCCGCCCTGGGAGATCGCCTCGCTGTTGGGCAGTTCGAAAAACACCTTCGACCGGTAATTGGCGCTGGGCGTGGCATAGAAGGTCGCCGCATCGCCGACCGGTATGCGCAGGGTCGCGCCGCCCGAGGCGGTGACATCGGGTTGCAGGCGGAAACGGTTGCCCGCGAACACGCCGTTCGCCGCGTCGTTCGCGATCCCGCCATCGATATAGGCGAAGGTCGCGAACAGGCTCAGCCAGCGATGGACCGCGACGTCGCCCTCCAGCTCGACCCCGATATTGTTCGCCGACCCCGCGCTGCGCGTGACGGTCAGGCCGTTCTCGAAGGTCGAGACCTGGAACCCGCGATAGCGCTGATAGAAAATGGAGGCCGCGGCGCTGACTGGGCCGACTCGCCCCTTGATGCCGCCTTCGTAATTCCAGACATCTTCCTGGGGCACGACCTGGAGACGGGGAATGGCACCCGAATTGGCGACGGTCAGCGGCACGATACGCTGCGCATCCAACTGGACGACCGGCGAGCGGCGGCCCTTGCTGATCGTCGCATAGAGGTTGACGTCCGTACCCACCCGATAGAGCGCGTTGAAGCGCGGCAGGATCGCGGCATAGCTGCGCTGTGCGGTGAAGATCTGGCCCTTGGTGTTCGCGGCGGCAAGCAGGCTGGTGAACAGCCCCGCGCCCGCCAGCAACCGGCTGTCCGGCATCACCGAGCTGTAGCGTGACCGGCGATCCTCGATCAGGATGCGCGCGCCGGCACTCAGCTCCAGCGCGGGGGTCGGGGTCCAGGTCGTGTCGGCAAACATCGAATAGGTGTTGTTCCGCCCGCCATTCGTGAAGCTGGCGCTATAGGGCAGGACGGTCGCGGTCCCGCGCGATAGGATCGCGGTGGCGCGCGTCGCCGGGATGGTGCCGTCGGCGGCGACGCAGGCGGTGCCGGTCGGCAGGCCTGCCCCGTTCAGGATCCGCCGGATCGGTGCGAAGTCGCGCGCGACCGAACAGGCCAGATAGGTGCCTTCTTCGGTCGAGAAGGGCACGTGTTGCTGCCCATTCTCGAAAAAGGCGTTCCATCCGAAGGCGGCGCGCAGCTTTGCGCCGTCAAAGGTGAAGCGACCTTCATGGCTCCACTGGTCGCCGCGCGCATCCTCGCCGAACTCCAGATACCAGGCCGGGCCGCCGTCCGCGTCGAAGATCTCCAGCGCGTCGAAGCGGCGATAGCCGTTGACGGTGGTGAAGGTAATGCCCGGCGCGACATCGACCGCGACCGTCAGGTTCGCGTCATAGACGTTGCGGGTCAGCCCCAGCTTGCGCCTGCCCAGTGCCTCGGCTGAGAAGGGCGAACCCGACAGCTCGGCATAGCCATAATCGCCGGTCTGGCCGCCGGTGGGGGCAAAGACGCGGCTCTTGAACGCGGTGCCCGGATTGCGCTGTCCGTCATAGGTCAGCACCAGGTCGGCGGTGACCGAGCTGTTCGGCGTCCAGCGCAGCGAGCCGCGCACGCCGCGCTGGTCCTGGCCGTTCAGGTCCTCCTGGTCGACGCGGCCCTGATTCTGGTTGGGGACGTTCGGGTCGCCCGCGATGTTACGAACATAGCCGTCGCGATATTTGTACGCGAAGGCGATGCGTCCGGCGAGCGTGTCGGTGCCCGCGTTCAGATAGCCCGACACCTGGGTCCGATTGAAATTGCCATAGGTGGCCTGGACGCCCCCCTCGGTTCCCGCATGGGGGCGGGCCGAGACGATGCTGATCGCACCGACGGCGGCGGCGGTGCCGAACAGCGTCGCCTGCGGGCCCTTCACCACCTCGATCCGCTCGATATCGTACAGGTCCTGATACGCGCCCTGTTTCCGGCTGACGTCGATGCCGTTGTAGTAGATGGTGACGCGCGCACCCTGCTGGGCCGAACCGGAGTCCGAGGAGATGCCCCGGATCACGAAGCCGGGATTGTTGGCGCTCTGCTCCTGCACCTGCAAGCCGGGGATATAGGACGCGACCTCGGACAGCGAATTGACGCCCAGGTTCGCCATGCGCGTGCCCGACATGACGCTGACGGTGAGCGGCACATCCTCGATCCGCTCCTCGCGCTTCTGCGCGGTGACGATGACGTCGGCCCTGTCGTCCGCTTTGGACTCGTCGTCCTTCGGCTGGATCAGCGCCTGTGCCGTGGCGGCCTGAGCGAGCGCCACCTGCGACAGGCTGGTCAGCAGCGCCGCCAGCGTGGCGCGGCGCATCATCGATATCGTCATATGTCCCCCTGGTGCCCCCCCGGCACTCTGATCCCGCGCCAATAGGCACGAGGAATGACGAACTAATGTACCGAATATGACGTTTTCATGACGAAGTGCGGGTGTCTCCAAAACGTCACGCCGCCGCCATCGCCCTGTCGTGCGGCGCGCCTAGCCGGGGGTTCGAAAGGACCCAAGTGATGACGATGATGAACCGACGCCGGGCGATGGCCCTGATGGGAAGCGGGGCGACGTTGGCCCTGCCGACGATGGGGGCGGCGGCGGCGGCTCCTGCGGTGCGGTTCGATCATGGTGTGGCAAGCGGCGACCCATCGCCCGATGGTGCGATCCTGTGGACCCGCGCGACCCCGGTCGAGGGGCAGGGGGGCGATGTCGCGCTGACTTGGCACGTCGCGCCGGTCGAGGGCCGCGATGCGGTGGGCCTGCGCACCGGGCGGGTCAGCGCCCGCGCCGCACGCGACTTCACCGCCAAGGTCGAGGTGACCGGCCTGCAACCGGGCCGTGAATATCGCTACTGGTTCGAGGCTGTCGGCGGACCGCGTTCGGGCGAGGGGCGCTTCCGCACCCTGCCGCGCGGGCGGATCGAAGACGTCGTGGTGGCGGTGGTGTCGTGCCAGCTTTTCCCCGGCGGCCTGTTCAATGCCTATGACGCGATCGCCAAGGCCGAACGCATGGACGCGGTGCTGCATCTGGGCGACTATATCTATGAATATGGAGCCGAGGGATATGGCGCGGATATCGGCCGCAAGCTGAACCGCCTGCCCGAGCCTGCGCACGAGATCGTGACGCTCGCCGATTACCGCCAGCGTCATGCCCAGGTGAAGCGCGACCCCGATATGCAGGCGGCCCATGCCCGGACCGCGTTCATCTGCGTCTGGGACGATCACGAAGTCGCCAATGACGACTGGATCGGCGGCGCGGAAAATCACCAGCCCGCCATCGAGGGCGACTGGGGCAAGCGCAAGGCGGCGGCGATGCAGGCCTATTTCGAATGGATGCCGATCCGCGATCCGCGTCCCGGCCAGCCCTGGGAGGCGATCAACCGCAGCTTCGAGTTCGGCGATCTGGCGACCCTGGTCATGGTCGAGACGCGGCTGCTCGCCCGGTCGAAACAGGTCCATGGTCGCGGCGATGCGCCCGCACCCGACGAATATGCCGCGATGATGAACGAGCGCGCGCGGCCCGAGCGGGAATTGCTGGGCGCTGGCCAGCTCGACTGGATCGAGCGGACGCTGACCCGGTCGGTCAAGGCGGGGACGCCGTGGCAGGTGATCGGCAATCAGGTCGTCATGGCGCGGATCGACGGTCCCGACCTGGAAAAGCAGATGGGCCCGGCGGCTTATGCCAAGCTGACCGAGCGCCTGACCGAAACCGGGCGCCAGCGGCTGGGCGAAGCGCAGGCGTCGTACCGCGCGGGCCTGCCGCTGAACTTCGACAGCTGGGACGGTTATCCCGCGGCACGCGAGCGGCTTTACGCCGCGTTCCGGCGGGCGGGCAGCCATCCGGTCGTCCTGTCAGGCGACAGCCATGCCGCCTGGGCCAACGACCTGTACGACGAAAACGGTACGCTGGTCGCCGCAGAGTTCGCGGGAACCTCGGTCACCAGCCCGTCCTGGGGCGACATGATGCCGGGCATCGGGCGGGAAATCGCCGCGGCGAATCCGCGCACCGTCCGCTTCTGCGATCAGGACGACAAGGGCTGGCTGCACCTGACGCTGACCCGCGACACGGCGACCGCGCGCTACATGACCGTGTCGACCGTGCTGGCCAAACCCTATGCGCAAGGGTGCGCGGCGATCTGGCGGACGCGGGCGGGCGGCGGTGCCCCGATCGAGGCGGTGACGGTCTGACCTGAATTCCTCCTGAGAAGGGGCCCTCGCGATCGTACGGGCGACACCCCTCCCCTTCAGGGGAGGGGCTTTCGCTGGAACCACCTCATGGCATCGCCCTCCGGCTTCGCTGGTCCCTCTCCACGTTCTGGAGAGATGGGGAAGGACAATCGACCGTCCCTATCGCGCATTCCTGATGGCGGCGAAGACATGCGCGGTCAGTGCGTCGTCGTCGTGGTTCAGGTAATGCCCGCCGGGCATAGCGACCACATGGGCGTTGCGCTGCTTCAGCAGCGGGCACAGGCTGTCGGTTTCCTTGACGCCGTAGATGCAGGTCAACGGCGCCCAGTCGAGCGTCCGCGCGGTGGAGATGCCCCAGCTGTCGGGCTGGCCGCGATAGGCAAGGCCGGAGGGGTCGGAGCGGAAGAAGGCGGTTTGGCCCGGCACGACCAGCACGATCGCGGCCACCCGCGCGCGCAGGTCGGCAGGCAGTCGGGCCAGCCCCGTCTGCAGCATGTCCGCGCCGTAGGACTGGCCCAGCAGCACCAGCCGCCGTTCGCCCGCCTCGCGCGCGGCGCGCCGGACCAGATCGGCGATCAGGGCATCGACCTCGGCACGGGTGCGCGGCTGGCGGAACAGCACGGGCGAGTTGATGCCGCTGACCGCCATTCCCTTCGCGCTCAATCCGCGCGCGATGACGCCCCCCATGCCATAGCGCAGGCCCATATCGCCCGACAGCGACATGACGAGGATCGGCTGGACTTTTCCCTCGGCGGGGAAGCGGACGAACGGGTCGCGGTCGAAATAACTGCCCGAATAGAGAAGGATGGCGATGCCGCCAGCGACCAACAGCAGGATCGCGCCAAAAATTTTGCGGCCGTTGCGGCGAAGACGCGCCAGAAGATCGGACATGCCCCGTCCTACCGCCATCGTCCCGTCATTGTCACGCGGCCATGATCGGGTGGTAACGAGTGCTTATGAAAAATCTGTAATGTGACGATCACGCGCTCTATGCGCGCGATCTGCCATCGGGCAGCGCGATACGTAACCGACGCACGCCATATTCCTGCGTGCCGTCCGGGCCATGCACCAAGGACCAACGCCGTGACGAAGCCGATCTTTTTCGATCCCACCGGACGCCGGGGCACATGGGCCCGGCGCGGGGTCGCGGTAATGATCCTGTCGGTGGTCATTGCGGCGATCGCCTTTGCCACCACGTTGGTCGCCGTGCCGAATTCGGGCGTGCTGCCCTTGCCCTTCGCGCGTCGCCAGCCGATGACGTTGGAGCCGACCGCGCAGCTCAAGGGGCGGCGCGGCGAATGGCTGCCGCGCAAGGCGGTGGCGCAGGGGCACACGCCGCTGACCATCGCCTTCTATACGCCGGGCAATGACTCCGCCCTGTCCTCGCTCCATGCGCATATGGGGCAGATCGACTGGCTGGTCCCCTCGCTGATGAACGTCGCGGGGCCCAAGGCCGAGCTGACGATCAACAACGATCCCAAGCTCGCCAGCCTGTTGTCGCGGGCGGCCAAACCCCCGCGGCTGCTGCCGATGGTCCAGAATCTGTCGGCCGACGAATGGGACGGCCAGTCGATCGCGCGGATCATCGCCAGCCCGGCGGCGTCGGAGAAGCTGGCGACCCAGCTGGGCCAGTCGGTGACCGTCAATCGCCAGTCGGGCCTGGTCATCGACTTCGAGAACCTGCCGGCCAGCGCGATGGCGGGCTATCCGCGCCTGTTGCAGCGGATCAAGGCGCATCTGCCCAAGGGCGCCGTGCTTGCCGTCACCGTCCCCGCCGAGGACGAGGCATGGCAGCTGGCGGGCATCGCCAGGGTCGTCGACCGGGTCATGCTGATGGCCTATGACGAGCATTGGCAGACCGGCACGCCCGGTCCGATCGCGTCGCAGCCCTGGTTCCTGCAGGCGACCGAAAAGGCGCTGCGCGAGGTCGGCCGCGACAAGCTGATCGTCGCGCTGGGCAGCTATGCCTATGACTGGGCGACCAAGGCGGACGGCAACGGCAAGGTCGAGCCCGCCGAAGCCAGGTCGATCGAAGAGGCCTGGCTGGTGGCGCATGACAGCCAGGCAAAGATCAGCTTCGATCCCGCCAGCGGCAATGCTGGTTTCGCCTATGACGAGAATGGCGAGCATCACGTCGTCTGGATGCTCGACGCGGCCAGCAGCTGGAACCAGCTTCAGGCGCTCAAGCGGCTGGGCATCGACGACGTCGCCTTCTGGCAGCTGGGCAGCGAGGATCCCGGCCTGTGGGCGGGTTTCGCCGCGTTCCGCAGCACCAGGCCGAACGTCATCCCCCGGCTGGGGGCGATCACCTCGCCGCTGAACACCGATGTCGAGGGGCCGGGCGAGATCCTGCGCATCACCGCACAGCCGACCGAGGGGCGGCGCGGCCTGCGCTATGACAAGGACGGGGTGATCCGCAACGAGGAATATCAGGTCTTTCCGACGCCTTACGTCGTCCAGCGGGCAGGGGCGCTGCCCAAGACGATCGCGTTGACCTTCGACGACGGCCCCGATCCCAAATGGACGCCCAAAATCCTGGACGTGCTGGAGCGTGAGAAGGTGCCCGCGACCTTCTTCGTGATCGGTGAGAATGCGTTGCAGCATCCGCAGCTGCTCCGCCGCATCGTCGCGGACGGCAGCGAGCTGGGCAATCACAGCTATACCCATCCCAACATGGCGACGACCAGCGACCGGACGATCAAGCTGGAGCTGAACGCGACCCAGCGCCTGATCCAGGCCTATACCGGCCGGTCGACCACGCTGTTCCGCGCACCCTATTTCGGCGATGCCGAGCCGACCACGGCGGACGAGATCGGCCCGGCGCTGATTGCGCAGAATCTGGGCTATACGGTCGTCGGCCTGCACGTCGACCCGAACGACTGGCAGCGCCCCGGCGTCGACCAGATCATTCGGCAGACCGTCGACCAGGTGAACGGCGCGACGCCCGACAATTCGGCCAATGTCGTCCTGCTGCACGACGGCGGCGGCGACCGCGAACAGACGGTCGAGGCGTTGCCGCGCATCATCAATATCCTGCGCGCGCAAGGGTATCGCTTCGTCCCCGCCTCGCAGCTTGTCGGGATCACCCGCGATCAGGCGATGCCGGTCGTCGAGGGCAAGGACCTGCTGGCGGTGCGGACCGACGTGGCGATCTTCGTTGTCCTGGCCTTTCTGTCGGCGGCGCTCGCGTGGCTGTTCTATCTCGCCATCGCGCTGGGCATGGCGCGGGCGATCGTCATGGCCGGGCTCGCCTGGTTCCAGGGACGCAAGTCGCGGCCCGTGCCGCCTGAATATACGCCCAGCGTCTCGGTCATCATCCCGGCCTTCAACGAGGAGCGGGTGATCGTCCAGTCGGTCGCCCGCGTGCTGGAGAGCAACTATCCCGGCCTTCAGGTCATCGTCGTCGACGACGGATCGAAGGATGCGACGAGCGCGGTGGTGCGCGATGCCTTTGCGAGCGAACCACGGGTGCAGTTGCTGACCCTGGCCAATGGCGGCAAGGCGGCGGCGCTCAACCGGGCGCTGCGCGACGCGACCGGCGAGGTGCTGATCGCGCTCGACGCGGATACGCAGTTCGAGCCGGAGACGATCGCCAAGCTCGCCCGCTGGTTCGCCGATCCTGCGCTGGGCGCGGTGGCGGGCGATGCGCGGGTGGGCAACCGGGTGAACCTCGTCACCCGCTGGCAGGCGGTCGAATATATCACCGCGCAAAATCTCGAACGCCGCGCGCTGGCCGGGTTCGATGCGATGACGGTCGTGCCGGGTGCGGTCGGCGCCTGGCGCCGCGCCGCGCTGGACGCGGTCGGTGGTTACCCAGAGGATACGCTGGCCGAGGACCAGGACCTGACCATCGCGATCCAGCGGGCCGGGTGGCGCGTGACCTACGACCCGCGCGCCGTCGCCTGGACCGAAGCGCCCGAGAGCTTTAAGGCGCTCGCCAAGCAGCGTTATCGCTGGGCGTTCGGGACATTGCAGTGCCTTTGGAAGCACCGCGCGGTCCTGCGTACCGGCAAGCCCGCCGGTCTGGCCCGCGTCGGCCTGCCCCAGGCCTGGCTGTTCCAGATCATCTTCGCCGCGATCTCGCCGCTGATCGATCTGGCGCTGGTCCTGTCGATCATCGGGACGGCGGTGCGCGTCGCGCAGCATGGCTGGGCCCAGACGAGCACCGACGTGTTCCAGATGGCGGCCTATTGGGTGGCGTTCACCGCGATCGACGTGTGGTGCGGCTGGCTGGCGTACCGGCTGGACGGCAACCGGGTGCGCTACCCCGCGCATCTGCTGGTCGCGCAGCGGCTGGTCTATCGCCAGATCATGTACTGGGTCGTCCTGCGCGCGATCAGCTCGGCGATCGGCGGATGGATCGTCGGCTGGGGCAAGCTGGAGCGCACAGGGAATGTCGGGGCGTAAGCGTTAAATCCTCCCCATCGTCAGATGGGGAGGGGGACCGCCGGGCGTCAGTCCGGTGGTGGAGGGGCGGGTGCCTGTCGCTGGCGTCGTTGGCCCCTCCACCATCGCTGGCGCGATGGTTCCCCTCCCGAAACGAGCTTGGGGAGGAATGGGTTTCTTTCCATTCTGCCGGGCGCCCGGTGTCTTGAGTGCCGTTCCATCGCTCTGCTGGCGTGACTTCCTATTGCGTCGGGAGGGGGCGACCGTCCCCTCGACGCAGCTCAAACCGTGCGGACGTCCGGGGCGAGCACTAGCCGCACGCGCAGGCCCGGCGCATTGTCCTCCAGCGTAACCGCGCCGCCATGCAGGTGCGCGACAGCGGTGGCGAGCGACAGGCCCAGGCCCGCGCCGCTTTCGGTTCGGGCGGCGTCCAGGCGGCCGAAGCGCTTGAGCGCTTCCTCGCGGCGCTCCTCGGGGATGCCGGGGCCATCATCGGCGACGATCAGGACGGGGCCGGGCTCCACCCGGACCACCACCTCGCCCGCGCCATATTTCAACGCATTGTCGATCAGGTTGGCCAGCGCCTGTCCCAGCAACTCGCGGTGGACATGTGCGACCAGGGTGTCGGGGGCTTCGGCGCGGATGGTCATGCCGCGATCCTCGGCCAGCGGCTCGAACATGTCAGCGACGTCGCGTGCCATCGCGGCCAGATCGGCGGCGACGAAGGCGTCGCGGCCCAGCCCCGCCTCGGCCCGGCTGATCCGCAGCGCGGTGTCGAGCATGGCGAGCAGTCGGTCGCCTTCGTCCAGCGCCCGGCCGACCGCGACCCGCGCATTCTCGTCATGGCTCTCCGCCAGCGCCCGGTCCAGCGTCGCGCGAAGCCGGGTGAGGGGGGAGCGTAGGTCGTGCGCCAGCCCGTCGGTCGCGACCTTCAATTCGGTCATCAGGAGTGCGATGCGGTCGAGCATCCCGTTGACGGCCTCGGCCAGCGCGTCGAAGGCGTCGTCGCCCCCCTTGGGAACGACCCTGCGCGACAGGTCGCCGCCGGCGACCGCATTGGCGGTGGCGACCGTGTCTTCCAGCCGCCGTTCGATCATCCGCGCGGCGGCCCAGGCGGCAAGGGCGGCCAGGACGATCGCCGCCGCCATACCAACCGCCATCGCCTCCTCCATCGCCAGGGCGACGCGCAACTCGCTTTCGATGACATGCCCGGCCAGTATCCGCGAACCGTCGGGCAGGAGCATCGCCAGCACGCGCATCCGCTCGGGTTGCGAATGGCCGATGCGGAAGATCTCGATCGTGGCCGCGCCGGGGGCGGGGACATTGGGCGGCCATTCGGCGATGTTGCCGGTGACGAAGCGCCCGCGCGCATCGGTCAGCAGGATGACCGACAGGGGCACCCGGTCGGTGTTCAGTCGCCGTTCGACCCCGGCGCGCACCGCCGCCTGTCCGCCGCCGCGCCATAGCCCGGCCAGTTCGTCGCGCAGGTCGCGCGCGGCATCCTCGGCCTGGTCGGCAATCTCGCCGCGGGTCAGATGGCGCACGGTGGCCACCATCGCGCCCGCGCCGACGAGTTGCAGCGCAAAGACCAGCAGCGCGAAGCGCAGCGTGGTCGAACGGAGGACGCCCGGCGCTATTTCTCGATCCCCAGCTTATAGCCCGACCCGCGTACGGTGTGCAGCAGCGGGCGGGCAAAGCCCTCGTCGATCTTCTTGCGCAGGCGGCTGATATGCACGTCGGTGACGTTGGTGTTGGGGTCGAAATGGAAATCCCACACCCCCTCCAGCAGCATCGTGCGGGTCACTACCTGATCGACATGCTGGAGCAGATATTCCAGCAACCGGTATTCGCGTGGCTGCAGGTCGATGGGTTTCCCGGCGCGGCGGACCCGGTGGGCCAGCAGGTCCATCTCCAAATCGTCGCACACCAGCTTGGTCTGCGGCGCGTTCGTGGTGGTGCCGCCGCGCCGGATCAGCAGGCGCAGGCGGGCCAGCAACTCGGCGAACACGAACGGCTTGGTCAGATAATCGTCCGAACCCGACGTCAGGCCCGCCACCCGGTCCTCGGGCGAGGACAGGGCGGACAGGATCAGGACCGGCGACGCGATCCCCGCCGCCCGGATCGCGGCCAGCACCGACATGCCGTCCATGCCGGGCAGCATCCGGTCCAGCACGATGCAGTCATAGGTGCCGTCGGTCGCGTGGAACAGGCCGTCGCGGCCATTGGCGGCATGGTCGATCAGGAAACCTTCTTCCCTCAGCCCGTTGGCGATATAATCCGCCGTCGAGCGATCATCTTCGATCAGCAAAATCCTGTTGGCCACGCTGTCCTCCCGACGCGCTCCTTAGCAGCGTGATCGTGAGGAGGCCATCGTCGCGCGCGACCTGAAGCCGCACCGGTGAATCGACATGGCGCGTCGCCTCGTCACGCAGCATCGCGAACGACGTGGCGGGGCGGCCGTCGACCTTCATGACCAGGTCGCCGACATGCAGCGGCGGGTGGATCGGGGGCGCAGGGGCGTCGTCGACATCGCTGCGCAGGCTGGTAACAACCAGGCCGGGCCGGTCCTCGCCAAGCGGCGCGAAGGTCGCGCCATACAGGGTCGAGGGGGTGTGCGGTCCGGCATGAAGCGGCATGTGGCAGACCAGCAAGGCGATCGCACCGCCCCCGACCAGCGCGGCGGCGCCCGCACCCCAGCCGACGATACGCAAGCCCTTCACGACACGCCCCCACGCCCCGCGCGGGAAGCGGCGTTCATCGGGGCCCGGACGGCACGAAGGGACGTTCCTTTCACCCGTTCTTTATAAGGCTTGCGACATAAGCGAAGCGTGGGCGAAGCATGACGCTTCTGTCATGAGGGGCGCGTCCGGGGCGTGACGAACTTGTCATGCGCCCGTAAGGCGGGCGGGGCAGACGGCGTTCTATTCCGCCGCACGCGACAGGGAATGGGATTGAAAATCTGAGTGATCGGCGCGTGAAACGAGGGGATGGGACGGGGGAGCCGATCATGACGACGCACGACAGCACGGCGTCCATGTTCGACCGGCTGGTCGCCTATGGCCGGGCGCGACGCGGGTATCTGGCGGTCGCCGCGATCCTGCTGCTCGTCGCCTTGGGCCTGTCGGCGCTCCACCACCTGACGCGGTCGGTCCGGTTTTCGGACGTCCGCGCGGCCTTTTATGCGATCGACCCGCGCCAGATCATGCTGGCGGTCGGCTTCACCATCGCCAGCTATGTCGCGCTGACCTTCTACGACGTCATCGCGCTTCGGGTCATCGGACGGCCGCTGCGTTGGCGCACGGCGGCGACCGCGTCCTTCACCAGCTATACGCTCAGCCACAATCTGGGGCTGGGCCTGCTGACCGGCGGGTCGGCGCGGTACAGGGTCTATGCCGCCGCCGGGCTGGACGGGCCGGACATTGCGCGGGTCATCGCGATCGCCAGTGCGACCTTCTGGTTCGGGGTGTTCACCGTCACCGGCTTCGGCCTGTTGTTCCATGAAGGCCCGATCACGGTCGAAGGGTGGATGCTGGCGCAAGGCGTGGTCCGCTGGGTCGGCGGCGCGGTCGTCGTGGGTGCGCTGGCGCTGATCCTGCTGTGCCACCTGCGTCCCGGCCAGCGTGTCGGCTGGCGCGCCTGGAGCGTGCCGCTGCCCACGCCCGCGCAAGCCGTCGCTCAGGTCGGCATCGCCTCGCTCGACCTGACCTGTGCCAGTGCCGCGCTGTTCGTCTTGCTGCCGGGGGCCTCGATCGACCTGCTGCCCGCCTTTCTGCTCGCCTATGCGCTGGCGATCATCGTCGCGCTGGTCAGCCATGTGCCCGGCGGCATCGGCGTGTTCGAGGCGGTGGTGCTGGCGACGGTGCCGGTCGACCGAACCGACCTGTTCGCCGCGCTGATCGCGTACCGGGTCCTCTATTACCTCGCCCCGCTGGCGCTGGGCATCGCGCTGCTGGCCTGGGACGAGGCACGGCGGCGGCCGATCAAGGCGTTGCGCGATATCCGCCGCGTGCTGCTGGGCGTCGCGCCAACGCTGCTGAGCGCGGCCTGTTTCGGCGGGGGGACGATCCTGCTGCTGTCGGGATCGCTGCCCGCCATTCCCCAGCGCGTGCACCAGCTCGTCCATATCGTGCCGCTTCCCTTCATCGAGGCGTCGCATTTCGCCGCCAGCCTGGTCGGCACGGGGCTGCTGCTGCTGGCGCCGGGACTGTATCGGCGGCTCGACGGCGCGAGCCTGGCGGCGCGCGCGTTGCTGGTTGCGGGGGCGATCTTCTCGCTGGCGAAGGGCATCGATTATGAAGAGGCGGCGGTCTGCCTGACCATCGCCTTGCTGTTGCAGATGAGCCGCCGTGCCTTTTACCGGCGCACGTCGCTCGTCGCCCGGCCGCTGTCGCCGACCTGGCTGTTCAGCGTGGCGGTGGTGATCGTCGGCACGGCCTGGATCGGCTTCTTCGCGTACAAGCATGTCGATTACCGGGAATCGCTGTGGTGGCGGTTCGCGCTGTCCGACGACGCCTCGCGTTTCCTGCGTGCAGGATTGGGCGTTGCGGTGATGCTGGCGGCGGCGGGGCTGTGGCGGTTGTTCCTGGCCGCACCCCAGGGCGAGGCGGACCACCCGGCGATGACGCAGGTCCTCGGCATCGTCGAACAGGCCGAGCGCACCGATGCCGCGCTCGCGCTGCTGGGCGACAAGCGGTTCCTGTTCTCGCCGGAGGGTGATGCCTTCGTGATGTATCAGGTGCGCGGCACGAGCTGGATCGCGATGGGCGACCCGGTGGGCCCGCGCGCGGCCTGGGCCGACCTGCTCTGGCAGTTGCGCACCATGGCCGATGCCGCGCAAGGGCGGCTGCTCCTCTATCAGATCACACCCGACGGCCTCGAGATCGCGATCGAAATGGGGCTTCAGATCATCAAATATGGCGAAGAGGCGCTGATCGACCTGTCCGCCTTCGCGCTGGAGGGCGGGCGGATGCGCGGCCTTCGCCAGACGCTCAACCGTTTCCGCACGCGCGAGAATGCCAGCTTCGCGATCCTGCCCGCCGCGCAGGTCCCCGCGATCCTGCCCGAACTGAAGGCCGTGTCCGACAACTGGCTGCTGGAAAAGGGGCATGGCGAAAAGGGGTTCAGCCTGGGGCGGTTCGATCCCGACTATCTGGCGATGACCGACTGCGCCGTCGTCCGGGTCGAGGGGCGGATCGTCGCCTTCGCCAACCTCTGGAAGGCGGGCGACAAGCGCGAGCTGTCGGTCGACCTGATGCGCCATGTCGAGGACGCACCGGGCGGGGTGATGGACTATCTGTTCGTTGAGCTGATGCTGTGGGGACAGGCGGAGGGCTATGGCCGTTTCGCGCTGGGCCTCGCGCCGCTCTCGGGGGTCGGCGGGCGGCGGATGGCGCCGACCTGGGCCAAGGTCGCCGCGCTGGTGTTCCGGCATGGCGAGCGGTTCTACGGCTTTCGGGGGCTGCGGGCGTATAAGGAGAAGTTCCAGCCGGAATGGGCCCCGCGCTATATCGCGGGGCCGCGTGGGCTGGGGCTGGTCAAGGCGCTGCGCGACCTGAACGCGCTGATCGCCGACGGGGGAGAGGACAAGTAAATTCCTCCCCTGCAAGGGGAGGAATATGCTTAGGCCCGGAACAGCGACGGTGCCTTTTCGACCCGCGTCTTGCCCGCCGCGTCCGTCACCGCATAGGTGAAGCCCGGCAACAGGCAGAAGGCACCGATCCGCCCGGCGGTGTCCATCGCCAGGAAGCCGACCTGCACCCCCTTGATCGCATCGCCGCGCAGGGATGCGATGTGCTTGGCCGCTTCCTCGCATGCCGCCTGGGGGCTGATGCCATGCCGCATCGAGGCGACGACGCGCGCGGTGCCGACGGTGCGGGTGACTTCCTCGCCCAGGCCGGTGGACGTCGCCCCGCCCACGCCGCGTTCGACATAGAGGCCCGAGCCGACCTGTGGCGAATCCCCGACCCGCCCGCGCATCTTGAACGCCATGCCCGAGGTCGTGCAGGCCCCCGCCATCCGCCCGCTGGCATCGCGCGCCAGCATCCCGATGGTGTCGTGGTCGAGCGCGCCGCCCGGCGTGCCCGGCCGCCCTTCGCCATAGGTGCCCGTCTCGCTATTGGCGACCGGCTTGTAGTTTTGCGTCTTCAGCCATTCCCGCCAGGCCTTTTCCGCCTCCGGGGTCAGCAGCTTCACGCGCGGGAAACCCCGGTCGCGGGCAAAGCGGGTCGCGCCTTCGCCGACCAGGAAGGTGTGCGGGGTATGCTCCATGACCGCGCGCGCGACGGAGATGGCGTGGACCGTATCTTCCAGCGCGGCCACCGCGCCGACGCCGCCCGCATCGTCCATGATCACCGCGTCCAGCGTCACATGCCCGTCGCGGTCGGGATAGCCGCCATAGCCGACCGAGTGGTTGTTCGGATCGGCCTCGGGCACCATCACCCCCGCCTCGACCATGTCGATCAACGAGCCACCGGTGCGCCCCTTGGCAAAGGCCGCGTCATTGGCGGGCGCGCCGAAGTCCCATGTCGACAGGATGGTGGCGCGGGGTGAGGCGGCCTGCGCGAAACTGCGTGCCGGGGCTGCCAGACCGGCCCCGATGCCCGCCAGCGATGCGATGCCGCCCAAAAATACGCGCCGTTCGTCCTGCATTCTTATGCTCCCATCCCCCGGACGATCTTGTCCGACCATGACGTGGATGATGCGGGCGTGCGCGCAAAGCCGCAAGAGGGATGACGAACCGATATGGAACCACTCGTAGCGATTCGTGATGGAACACCTGGTGCTGGTCTGGCGATCCGACCACAAACCATGTCGAAATATTGCCAGATCACACGTCAAGCAGCTGAAATCGTTTTCATTTGTGGCTTTTGGGTTACAGTTTCGTCACAATGACGTGATGGGTGTTGCATAGGTATGCATTAGGTATTGACCGACATGCGGCAAAAATATTGTCCTTTCCCCGAACCCGGCGTCCCATGGCCGGGATGAAGGGGAGACCTCATGAGAATTCAGCAGTCCGCATCCTGGTTGGCCCTAGCTACCGCGACGGTGCCCGCCACCGCGCTGATGTTCGCCGCGCCCGCCGCCGCCCAGCAGGCCGCATCCACCGCCACCCCGGACGACGCCGCCGAACAGCGCGACTCCGACGCCTCGATCAGTGCGCAGGCCGCGCAGACCCGCTCCGCCGCGATCACCGGCACGCCCCAGGCGTCAAGCGGCGGCGAGGTCATCGTCACCGGCACCCGCATCACCCGGCCCAACCTGGCCTCGGCCGCGCCGATCACTTCGGTCACGCGCCAGGACATCCAGGCGCAGGCGCCGCTGAACGTCGAGGAGGTGCTGAACCGCCTGCCGCAGGTCGCCCCCGACGCCCAGTCCAACTATGCCGATTCCGATGGTCGCCAGCGGATCAAGCTGCGCAGCCTGGGCTTCGAGCGGACACTGGTGCTGGTCGACGGCAAGCGTCTGGGCACGCAGAACGGCCAGGACACCGGCATCATCCCGGCCAGCCTGTTGGAGCGCGTCGACGTGCTGTCGGGCGGTGCGTCGTCGGTCTATGGTTCGGACGCGATCTCGGGCGTGGTGAACTTCGTCCTGCGCAAGGATTTCGAGGGGCTTCGCCTCGACGGCAATTACAATTTCTATAACCACAACAACACGACCAACATCGTCACGCCGATCGCGACGGCGGCGGGGTTCAGCAGCCCGTTGGGCCTGACCAATGACGGCGGCCGTTCCGACCTGACGCTGACAGCGGGCAAGAAGCTGTTCGGCGATCGACTGAACATCTCGGGCTTCGTCAATTACCGCCAGGCCGACCTGGTCCAGAACGGCGCGCGCTCCTATGCGGCGTGCCCGATCGCGCAGTTGACCAAGGATTCGACGCTCTCCTGCTCGCCCTTGTCGACCTATTCGCGCAGCGGCTTCGTCTCGCCCACCTCGGGCCCCAACGCCAATGCGCAGTACGTCAACAATCCGGACGGCTCGCGCACCTTCGTGCCCTTCGGCCCGGGTGCCGGAAACGCCGCCAACCCCTATGACGACGTGTCTTTCCAGCGCGCCAATGAGCGTTACACGGCGGGCGGCTTCGTCAACCTGAAGATAGCGCCCGAGCTCGAGATCTATGGCGACGGCATCTGGTTCCGCGACACCTCCGAGAACCCGACCCCGCGCCGCGTCTATTCCTACACGGTGGCGGGCACCACGCCCTATCAGGTGAATTGCGACAATCCCTTCCTGTCGGGCGGCCAGGCGGGCGCGCTGGGCTGTACGCCGGGCAGCACCGGCTACGTGCCGCTCGACGTGCGCTATCGTTTCGACGGACAGCCTGCCCAGGCCGACCGTTTCGTCAACATGGGCTTCCGCGCGACCGGCGGCGTCCGGGGCAAGATCGGCGAGGCCTGGTCCTATGACGTGGGCGGCGTCTATGCCCGCAACCAGCAGGACTGGTATCTCGGCTCGACGTCGCAGAACGACCGGGTGAACCGCGCGCTCGACGTCGTCTCGGTGAACGGCGTGGCCACCTGCCGTTCGGTGGTCAACGGCACCGATCCGTCCTGCGTGCCCTTCGATGCGTTCCGCGCCGGTTCGGGCAGCAATGCGCTGACCAACTATCTGTTCTCCAGCGGGGCGACCGGCCAGCGCCGCACCGTCACCCAGCTGTTCGACGCGATCGCGGTCGTGAACGGCGACCTGACGACCTATGGCATCAAAACCCCTTGGGCGGATGACGGCCTGGCCGTGTCGCTGGGCACCGAATATCGCAAGGACCGACTGATCTCGACCGCCGATGCGGGGTTCGTCGACCAGTTCGGCGAGCAGGATGCCCGGCTGAGCCAGGACGTCTGGGAATCGAATATCGAGCTTCAGGCGCCGCTGATCCAGAACAAGCCGTTCGCGCATCTGCTGCAGACCAATGGCGGCTTCCGCGTGTCGAAGTACAGCTCGAACCCGAAGAGCTTCTCGACCTGGAAGATCGAGGGGCTGTACGCGCCCGTCGCCGACATCACCTTCCGCGCCTCGTACAACAAGGCGCAGCGCGCACCGACGGTGATCGAGATCCGCCAGGCGACGCAGGTCAATTTCGGCCGTAACACCACGCTGACCGATTTCTGCGCGCCCGTCTCACGCACGCTGCCCGACGGCACCGTGACCACGACGCCGCTCGGCTCGCGCGAGCTGTGCAGCAAGACCGGGCTGGCTGACAATCTGTATGGCAACGCTTCGCTGCTCTGCCCGACCGAGGGGTGCACGACGCGTTCGGGCGGCTTCACCGCCGATCCCGAAACCGCCTACACCCTGACCTATGGCCTCGTTGTGAAGCCCAGCTTCATTCCGGGCCTGGTCTTCTCGGCCGATCGCTATCAGGTACGGATCGTCAACTCGCTGGGGTATAACGGCGCGGATTATTATCTGCAGGGCTGTCTGGCATCGAACGGCGACCCCTTCTTCTGCAACGGCATCGTCCGCGATCCGGTGACGGGTTCGATCGGCAATGCGCCCGCGGGCAATCCTTCGTCGGGCTTCGTGCGCCAGGGCACGACCAACTATTACCGCACGCTCGCCAATGGCTGGGACTTCCAGGGCCAGTATTCGCTGGACCTGAAGGGTGCGGGTCGTCTGGACTGGGGCTTCAACGGCTCGCTGTCGAGCCTGGCCGGTGGTCAGGACTCGCCGCTGCGCAGCCAGTATAACTGCGCGGGTTACTTCTCGAACGGCATCTCGTGCGGGCAGCTGGTTCCGAAATGGGCGCACACGCTGCGCACCACCTGGACGACGCCGGACCGGACGTTCAACGCCTCGTTCAACTGGCGCTATACCGGCTCGCTGACGACCGCGAACAATTCGGGCAATGCGGATATCGGCGGCACGCCGGAGCGGTTCCAGAACACCTTTGCGCGCATCTCGCCGCAGAGCTTCTTCGACCTCGCGCTGACCTGGAACATCGCCCGCCAGTTCGCCTTCCGGATCATCGCGAACAACATCTTCGACAAGACGCCGCCGATCATCCCGAACTCGTACCAGGTCGCCCTGTCGCGCTCGAACACCGCGCCGCAGCGTTACGACGCGCTGGGCCGCCAGATCGCGATCGGTGCGACGGTCAACTTCTGATCCCTTCCCCCCGGCGGGGGGCTTTCCACCCCCCGCCAATCCCTGAACTGAAAAGGCCGGTCGTCCCGTGGGACAACCGGCCTTCTTTTTTTGGGGTGTACGGGGGTGCACTTCGACTTCGCTCAGTGCGAACGGGATGAAGGGATAAATCCCACCCTCCGTTCAGCCTGAGCGAAGTCGAAGGCCAAGGGGAAACACTTCCGACCCCGCCCGGGGATTACTCCACGAAGTCTTCGACCTCACGCCGCTTGCCGCGCATGAAGGCGTCGGCGACATGCCGCAGCGGCGCGATGTCCACGTCCGAGCGTCCGCCCTGCACCAGCTCGGCGAAGCGCGCATAGAGCCCCGGATATTCGCCGTGCAGCCCTTCCTGCTCATGCGGCGTCGAGCCGTCGGGCAGGGTCAGCACCGCGCCGCCCTCGGCCAGCTTCAGCGTGCCGTCGGTCGTCTCGACGACAATGTCCCAGCTCTGATGGCCTTCCTGCCGCCAGTCGAGGTCGAGCGTGACGGGCGTGCCGTCGGTGGTGCGGAAGGCCACGTCGGCGGCGATCGGCGCGTCGCGATTGGCGGGGAAGTCCAAAGTCGCGCGCTCGATGAAAAACGGCTCGGGCATGATATGCGTCGCGATCGACAGGGCGTTGATGCCCGGATCGAACACGCCGAACCCGCCCGCTTCCCAGATCCAGGCCTGACCCGGATGCCATTGGCGCACATCCTCGCGCCAGGTGATCGCGGCCGACGTCACCTTGCGGCTCGACAGCCATTCGCGCGCGGGCTCGACACCCAGTGCGTAGCGCGAGTGCCAGCTGGCGAAGAGGGTGACGTTCGCCTTGGCCGCCAGCTCCTCCAGCACCGCCACTTCGGCAAGCGTCGCGCCCGGCGGCTTCTCCAGGAAGACGTGCCAATTATTGGCCAGCGCGGCGGCGGCGATGGCGTGGCGGACCTGCGGCGGGGTGCACAGCGCCACCGCATCTACTTCCAAGTCGCTCTGCGCGAGTTCGGCGATGTCGTGGAAATGCGGCACGCCCTCGACCCCGTTCGGCGAGCGGCTGACGGTGGCGACCAGTTCGAAGGCCGGATTGCCTGCGATGGCGGGGACATGCTGGTCATGGGCGATCTTGCCCATGCCGACCAGTGCGAGACGGATCGTGTCGGTCATCGGTATCAGCGTGCCTTTTCGATATAAGCGCGCGCCGACACGGCGACATCCGCCGCCGGCTTGCCCGCGCTATAGAGGTTGGAGCCCAGGCCGAAGCCGTCCGCGCCGTGTGCGCGCCATTCGGCCATGTTGTCGGGCGTGATGCCGCCGACCGCCAGCACCGGGACGTCGCGCGGCAGGACGGCGCGCTGTGCCTTGAGGAAGGTGGGCGAGGCGCCTTCGGCCGGGAACAGCTTCAGGCCATGCGCGCCCGCCTTCAGCGCGGCGAACGCCTCGGACGGCGTGAAATAGCCGGGCAGCGAGATCATCCCTTGCGCCACGCTGTGCGCGATCACCTGCGTATCGGTGTTGGGCGAGACGATCAGCGTGCCGCCCGCCGCCTTCACCCGGTCGACCTGCTCGGTGGTCAGCACGGTGCCGGCGCCGACGATCGCCTTGTTTCCGACATGGGCCGCGATGGCGGCGATGCTGTCATAGGGCTGCGGCGAGTTGAGCGGCACTTCGATCAGGGTGAATCCCGCCTCGACCAGCGCGTCGGCGACCGGGATCGCCTCGTCGGGAGTCAGGCCGCGCAGGATCGCGACCATAGGGCAGGCGGCAAAGGCCTTGGCAAAGGCTTGGGCTGGGTCGGTCATGACAGATGCTCCCGAATGGCGTGAAGACCGGCGAGGAAACCGGCATGGCTGTCGAGGGCGACGACGGTGCCGCCCCGCGCCTCGATCCCGATGGTGTAGAGGTCGGCCAACAGGCCGCTGGACAGCAGGTGAACAGTCCTGCCCTCCAGGCCCGGCACCGCACCGACGTCGCTGCCGATCAGCAGGCCGCTGGCATAGGCGGCCGCGTCCTCCGCCACGATCCGGCCGAGCAGGACCGAGGCGCGCACCCCGAACAGGGCCGCCGTCAGGTCGCACGCGCCGCTGCCGCGCGCCAGGCCGTCGCGAAAGGCCGCGCCGTCCGCCACCGGGCCGTCGAGCATCCCGGCAAGGATGCCATGCCCCTTGACCAGCGCGAACAGCTCACCGGTCATGGTGGTGGCGAAGTCGGTGATCCGGCCGCCCTCGACATGCACCCATTTGTTGTGGGTGCCGGGCTGCGCGAACAGCGCGTCCGCCGGCGCGATCCCGGCGGCCACCGCGCCCAGCACCTGCACCTCCTCGCCGCGCATCACATCGGCGCGGGTATCGGTCAGCAGCGAGACGCCGGGGACGATCGTGACATCGGACTCCGCGATCCGCGTCGCAGCGCGGGCCAGGGTCGGGATATCGGCGGGGGCAGGGACATAGGCCGCTTCGCGCCAGCCCCGCGTCGACCCCACCATTCCGGCGGCGATGATCGGCAGGTCGCCGAACCGGATGCGGATCGCGGTGATCTCGCGTGCGTAGCCGCTCTGGTCCATCGCCAGCACGCCGCGATCGTCGCGCACGGTGTCCAGCATCGTGCCATCGGCCGCCAGGACATAGATTCGCCGGTTTGTCGTACCCCAATCGATCGCGATATAGGCGGGCGTCACGTCTGATGGCACGGCAGGCACAGCCTCTCATGAATTTTTTTCTATGCGAATTTGTAGGACAATAGATTGCACCGCGCAAGCGGCGCGATTATGACTTTTCGTGCGAGATAACGGACAAGGGTCTAGGCGGTGGGCGAGAAATCGCACAATTTCGATTTGCCTAAATATATTGAGATGCATTATCGACAAATCGATTGGGAAGGGTAATGTCTAGACGGACCATTGCCCCGACAAAGCCGCCGACCGGCGGATCGCGCCGACATGGACAGTCGGTGAGAGTCGGCTATGCGCATAACAGGTATACGAGATTAAAATCGTAGGTGAGGATCGCAAGGCCGGGTAGCGGCCGCTCTTCCGCTCGCGCGGTCGCGTTCGGTGGAAGGACTGCGCCCGATTTCGAACATCACGGCCATGCCGTTCGTCGCGACAAGGGATCGCGGACAGCGCGCATGACCCAGTATCGCAAAGGCGTCGAACATGCAGAGTGAGGATCGAAACCAGCGCGGCCGGATGGGCGCTGCGAAAGGCACGGCGCGTGAGGGGATTACCCGCCGCGCGATGATGGGCTCGACCCTGGTGGCGGGTGGCGCGGCGGTCGCGCCCTTCGCGGCGGAAGCCGCGGGCTCCGAACACAAGGTCGACGTCCTCCTGATCGGCGGCGGCATCATGAGCGCGACGCTCGGCGTGCTGCTGCGCGAGCTGGAGCCCAGCTGGACGATCGAGATGGTCGAACGGCTGGACAAGGTGGCCGAGGAAAGCTCCAATGGCTGGAACAATGCGGGCACCGGCCACTCGGCCTTGTGCGAGCTGAACTACACGCCGGTGAACGAGGCGGACGGCAGGGTCGAGATCAAGAAGGCGATCGAGATCAATGAGCAGTTCCAGGTCACGCGCCAGTTCCTGAGCCACCAGATCCGCACCGGCGTCCTGAAGAACCCGCGCAGCTTCATCAACTCCACCCCGCACATGAACCTGGTGTGGGGCGACGAGAATGTCGCCTTCCTCCAGAAGCGCCACGCCGCGCTGCTCGCCAGCCCGCTCTTCTCCGGCATGGAATTCACCACCGACCCGCGCCAGATCGCCCAGTGGGTGCCGCTGATGACCGAGGGGCGCAAGGCCGGGCAGAAGCTTGCCGCCACCCGCTCGGTGCTGGGCACCGATTGCGAATGGGGCGAGGTGACGCGCCAGTATATCCGCGCGCTCCAGGGCCAGCCCGGCGTGACGCTGACCACCGGCCATGAGGTTCGCTCGCTGGAGCGCAACGCCGATGGCAGCTGGCGGGTGACCGCGCGCGACCGCAAGACCGATGAGAAGCGGATCATTACCGCGCGCTTCGTGTTCGCGGGCGCGGGCGGCGGCGCTCTGCCCATCCTGCAGAAGTCGGGTATTCCCGAGGGCGACGATTATGCCGGTTTCCCGGTCGGCGGATCGTTCCTGGTGGCCGAGAACCCGGCCATCGCCAAGCGCCATATGGCCAAGGTCTATGGCAAGGCGGACGTCGGTTCGCCGCCCATGTCGGTGCCGCATCTCGACACCCGCTATCTGAACGGCAAGCAGGTGCTGCTGTTCGGCCCGTTCGCCACCTTCTCGACCAAGTTCCTGAAGGAAGGCTCGTATTTCGACCTGCCCAAGTCGGTGACGCTCGACAATTTCCGGCCGATGCTGTCGGTCGGCTGGGACGAATTCTCGCTGGTCGAATATCTGGCCGGGCAGCTGATGATGAGCCAGGAAGACCGCATGAACGCGCTGCGGCAATATTTCCCCAACGCCAAGGACGGCGACTGGCGGCTGTGGCAGGCCGGTCAGCGGGTGCAGATCATCAAGCGCGATCCCAAGAAGGGCGGCGTGCTGAAGCTGGGCACCGAGATCGTCGCGTCCAAGGACGGCTCGATCGCCGCGCTGCTGGGCGCGTCGCCGGGCGCCTCGACCGCGCCGTCGATCATGCTGAACCTGATCAAGAAGGTCTTCCCCGACCGCTTGGCCACCCCGGCCTGGCAGGCCAAGATCCGCGAGATCGTGCCCAGCTATGGCACCGCGCTGAACGAGGATCGCGACCTGCTGGCGCATGAATGGGCCGCGACAGCCGAGACGCTGCAACTCGCCATGGCCCCGCCGCCGGTCAGCGCGCCCACGGTCACGGAGGCTCCGCGCCCCGAAGCGACGCGGGTCAGCCCCAACCGGCATCCCGACCTGGCGCTTTGATGGATGTTGGGTCCCGCTCCTGAAGGGAGGGGGCCTTATGAAGACACGGGATGGCCTGACAGGTTTGTTTTCAATCCTCGTCAGGCCAGCCGTTGCGGCGTGGCGGTGTCGAAAGTGACCGTTCGGGGATGACGCGCGACGTGCAGCCGCCTACATCCGCGCTATGTATCAGTTCGACATCACCGCCGGCTCGAAGGCCGAGCTTTACCGGGACCTCCATGCCGCGCTCGACGCGCTGACGGCGGGCGAGGCGGATGCGGTCGCCAACATGGCCAATGCCGCCGCGCTGATCTGGCAATATCTGCCCGACCTTAACTGGTCCGGTTTCTACCGGATGGTCGCGGGCGAGCTGGTGCTGGGCCCGTTCCAGGGCAAGGCGGCTTGCATCCGCATTCCGGTCGGCAAGGGCGTGTGCGGCACGGCGGTCGCCGAGGCACGGACGCAGCGCGTCGCCGACGTTCACGCCTTTCCGGGCCATATCGCCTGCGACGCGGCCAGCCGGTCCGAACTGGTGGTGCCGATCCTGCGCGGCGATGCGGTGATCGGTGTCCTCGACCTCGACAGTCCCGAGCCCGGCCGTTTCGACGAAGAGGATCAGGCGGGGTGCGAGGCGCTTATGGCCCTGCTCGCGCCGCGCCTCGGCACGCCCGGCGTTCCGGCGATCTGACCGGTTCGTCTTTCCCTCTAAGTCCCGGATATGGTTTGATTCGGGACAAATAACTCCGATTACGGAGGGAACGGCATGGTGGTATAAGCCTTTGTCATGGGTGACGACGTCGGGGGAGGGGCGTCGGTGCACCGACACAGGAGTCCATCGAACCCATGCGAACCTCTTCGCACCTGACCGCCTTGACCTTGACCCTGATGGCGAGTGCACCGGCGTTCGCCCAGGCGGGGGCCCGCTATCCCCGCCCCGATTTCGACGCGGCGGCTTCCCCGACCGCGCCGCCACCATCTTCCCGGATCATGTCGTCGCAGCCGGTCGTGACGACCTATCGCAGCGGCCCGGTGCGCGATGCTCGCTGGGGCAGCCAGGTCGGCGGTCGCTGGTGGGGTGGGGCCAATGCTCCGGGCGGCTGGCGGGCCTATCGCCGTCCCGTTCGCGGCATGGTCATGCCCTCCTACTGGAACGATCCGCGCTTCGGGGTGCAGGACTGGGCGGTCTACACCTTGCCGCAGCCGCCGGTCGGCTATCACTGGTCGCGCTATTATGACGATGCAGTGCTGATCGATCCGCGTGGCTCGGTTTATGACAGCGTGTCCGGCGTGAACTGGGACGGGGTTGGGGCCGACACCATGCCGCCGCCACCACGTTATGCCCGGCGTGACGACGGCCTGGGTGGCGCGGCGATCGGCGCGGTTGCGGGCGGTGTCGCGGGCAACCTAGTCGCCGGGCGCGGCAATCGGCTGGGAGGTGCGCTGATCGGGGCCGGTGTCGGGGCCGCCGCAGGCTATGCCATCGACCGTGCCGAGGATCGGCGGCGCACCATGGCGCCATATTATGACGATTATGGCCAGCCCGATTATGGTTATCAGGGCGACTATCCGCCGCCGCCGCCACCGCCCGCGATGGGGCGACGCGTCGTGACGCGCGACGGCACGACGGTCACGACCACCACCACGGTCGGGACCCTGGCCGATGGACGGTCAGGCTATTATGATAGCGGCTATTATTATCCGGCTCCCACCGTCACGACAGTTGTGATACAAGGTCCGCCGGTTACCACGACAACGACGACCACCACGACTCAGATCGTGCGTCCGATGCTACGCCGTTCGCGGGTCCGGAGCTGAATGGTCCGTCGCTGAAGCCTTCCCCCAGGGGGGAGATTTCCACCCGAGAGACGCCGGGTTGGGAATTGGGATGCCGCTCCGATTACTCCCTCGGGGCGGCATCCCCTATTCCCAGCAATCCGGCCGGTCGGATCGATGGGCGCTCAGCGCCCGCCGAACGTGACCAGGCTTTCCGCGCCGTTCGCCGCGATCGCCGACACGCCGACGAAATGGTCGTCCACCGGCACCTGGGTCAACACTGCGTTGGGCTCGGTCACCTCGCGTGACTGGGTCCAGTTGGCGACGTCGTTGCGCCGCCATTGCACGCGGTAGCGGACCGCGCCCGGCACCGGGGCCCATTCGACCTTGGTATCGCGCGACAGCGCGCCGCTGATCGTCACCTTGTCGGGGGCGGGCGGCGCGGCGGCCAGGCGGGCGAGCGTCGCGATGTTGATCGCCGTCACCTTCGCCAGATAGGGAAAGTCCATCTTGTCGATGGTGTCGCCGTAAGCGACGGTCCCTTCCTTGCGCAGGTCCTGATGCTGCGCGTCCCAATCCTCGTTGGCGACCGAGAAGCGGACGGCGGGATAGCCCAGCTTCAGGAACGGCTCATGGTCGCCACCGCGCCCGAACCGGTCCGGCCGCCGGTCCAGGAACACGTCCAGCCCGCCCAGCTTGTCGGCGACGCCGTCGATCGCCTTGGCCAGCGCGCGGCTGGGTCCGTCATCCTCGCCGCCATTGCCGCGCCGCTGGATCTGCTGCGGCAGGTCTTCGGAGGCACGAATGCCCTCGGAGAAGACCCGGACCCAGCGGGCCTCGCGCACGCCGCCCTGGCCGATCGTATTGCCGACGATGTCGTTGTTCAGCATGGCCGACACCCGCCAGTTGCGTGCCTTGGCGGTATCGGCGAGCAGCGTCGCGCCCCACAGCCCCTGTTCCTCGCCCGAGAAGACGGCATAGACGATGGTCGCATCGAACTGCTGCTTCGACAGGTTCCGTGCCGCTTCCAGCACCAGCGCCACGCCCGAGGCATCGTCATTGGCCCCCGGCGCATCCGAGGTCGCGTCCATCACGTCGGTCACGCGGCTGTCGATATGCGCGCCGACGATCACGACGCGGCTCGGGTCGCGCCCGCGCTGGATACCCAGCACGTCCTCGACCATCACGCCGTTCGGTGCGCGCGGCCCCGTGAAGCGGCGGTTGATCCGCTCGACGGTGATGCAGCCGTTGCACCCTTGCCCGATCGTCTCGAACTGCCGGGCGGCCCAGTCGCGCGCCGCCCCGATGCCACGCTTGGGATCGGTGGTGGTCGAGGCGGTGTGGCGCGTGCCGAAGCCGACCAGTGCTTCGACATCGGCCTTCAGTCGGGCGGGGGAGGGTGCGGCGGCGGGCGTCGCGGCGGCGGCAAGCAGAAGCGGCAGGATCATGACGGCAGACTGGCCGAGTGGGCATGGCGGCGCAAGTGGCTGTTCGTCCACGGGACTTCCCCGCTCCATATCCACCACCGGGACCGGCCACTTTCGGCCCCGGCTTTTTCGCCCAGGCGCGATCGGTGGTTAGCGGTTTCACCTACCGTTCGAGATGGCGGCGGGTTGGCTCGGCATGATCCTTTTCGACCCAGGCGGCCAAGGCGCGGTCCTGATTCAGCGCCTGACGCGCGACGGCATCTTCAAGACGAATGACGACGGATGCCATGGCATGTCGCGCGCCTCCGGGAGGATCAGAGGAAGGGGGTGCCGCCGGTGACCGGAATGGTCGCGCCGGTGATGTAGCTGGCCTCGTCGCTGGCCAGCAGGACATAGGGCGGGGCAAGTTCGGCAGGCTGTGCCGCCCGGCCCAGCGGCGTCTGCTGGCCGAAGGTTTTCACGGCTTCCGGCGGCATGGTCGAGGGGATCAACGGCGTCCAGACCGGCCCCGGCGCCACCGCATTGACCCGGATCTTCCGATCGGCGAGCATCTGCGCCAGGCCAGCGGTGAAGTTGTGGATCGCGCCCTTGGTCGTGGCATAGGCCAGCAACTGTTCGTTCGGCTTGTCGGCATTGATCGAGGTCGTGTTGATGATCGATGCGCCCTCGGACATGTGCGGCAGCGCGGCCTTCACCAGATAGAACATCGCATGGATGTTGGTGGCGAAGGTGACCTCCCATTCCTCGTCGCTGATGTCCTCGATCGCCTGGAAGCTTGCCTGATGCGCGGCATTGTTGACCAGAATGTCGACCCGGCCGAAGGTCTGGGCGGTCCGCTCGACGATGGTGCGACAATGCGCCGCATCGCTCACATCGCCGGGGATCAGCAGCGCCTTGCGACCGGCCTGTTCGACCAGCCGCTGGGTCTCGGCGGCGTCCTCGTCCTCGGACAGGTAGGAGATCACCACGTCCGCACCTTCGCGGGCAAAGGCGATGGCGACGGCACGGCCTATGCCGCTGTCCGCGCCGGTGATGATCGCGATCTTCCCGGTCAGCTTGCCATGGCCGACATAGCTGTGTTCGCCGTGATCGGGGCGCGGGTTCATCGCCTCGGTCAGGCCGGGCATGTCCTGCTGCTGTTCGGGCTGGGGCGGGGTGGGGCGTTCGTTCATAAGCCGTGTCTCCTTGCCCCGACCAATGGGCGGGGCAGGAAGGCGTTCCGGCGAAAATCCTGATCTTAAAACGTATCAAGCGCTATTTTGCGGTTCCGCTTTGTCGTCGTGCAATGCGCCCGACTGGTCGGAAACCGTGGCAGCCAGGCGGGCGAGAATGGCCTGTTCCAGCGCGTCCATCGCATCGGCATAGCTGTGCGAGTCCGTCGCCAGCGCCTGCATCGCAAAGCCGTGCCCGCGCGCGGCGGCGCGGAAGGCAACGCCGGTCGCGTCGCCGCGCGCCACGATGATCGTCGCCGCTTCACCCCAGCGACCGACCGCATCGAGCAGCGGCGCGGCGGTCCGGTCGAGCGGTGCGGGCGGCGCGGCGATCTTGCTCAGTCCCTGACGCAATCGCCCCAGATCGACCGCGCCGCGCGCCAGCCTCAGCCACTCGGCCGGACTGGCCAGCTTGCGCATATAATGGCGGCGGATCGCGGCGGCGGGGGGCAGCGCATCGGGCTCGTCGGCAAGCCAGGGGTTGGACAGCAGCACGCCGTCCAGCCCCGCCGCCGCGCCGAACATCGCCAGCGCGGAGGCCGCGTCGCAGTTGCCGAAGCCCAGGATATGCGCGACGCCCGTCGTCTGGGCGAAGGCGGCGGTGGCGGCGGCGATGTCGGGCGCGCTGGACTCCCACCCGCCATTCGTCCCCTCGCTATCCCCGACCCCGCGCCGGTCGAAGCGGAACACCGGAAAGCCGCGGCCTGCGATATGCGCCGCCATCAGCGCCTGTCCGCGATGCGCCCCCATGCGCGGCTCGTTGCCGCCGGACACGATCAGCAGGCCGGTGTCCCTCGTGCCCTCGTCCAGCGTACCGACCAGCGTCGCGCCCTCGCAGGCAAAGGAGATCAGCCTTCGCATGACGCGATCCACTCCGCGATGTCGTCGGCCAGCAACGTGGCGAGCGCGGGATCGTCCTGCGGCTCGGCGCGGCGCCAGGGAGGAACGGCGTCGATCAGCCGGTCGGCGGCCGCGCGGTCATGGCCCAGCCGGACGACGCGGCGCGGCGTGCCCTCCTGCTCGAAGGGCTGAAGCCCCGCCAGTCCCGCCAGGAAATGCGGCGACACCCGGTTGCCCGCGATCCGCACCGGCGACTCCGCGCCGAACAGGCCATGCTCGTCGCCGCGCAAGCCCGCCGCCGCGCGCAGCCGGATGACGTCGCGCAGGACCGCCTCACCGGTCATCGGCGCGAGATGCCAGCGCCCGGCCAGCAACGCACAGCCGTCGATCAGCGTGCCGCCCCGGATCGACACGGCGTAACAGCGCCGATCGCCCAGCGCCTCGGCCGCCGCCTGATGCGCGTCGCGCCATTGCATGATGCTGGCCTGTTCGGTCGCGATCAGGCTTTCGCCCGTGCCTGGCCAGTCGGGCAGCGCGCCGCCGATCCCGCGATCAGCCAATTGCCGCAGCATGGCGACCGTGACGCCGCGCATCCGGTTGGCCTCTTCCCAGAAGGGAAGCGCGACCAGCACGACCGGCCCCTGCGCAGGCCCGAAGCGCAACATCGCCTCACGCCCGCCGGGCCAGTCATAATAGTCGATCAAGCGCGCGCCTTGGCATCGGCAAAGGCGACCAGCTGGCCGAAGGTTTCCAGCATCTCGCCATCCACTTCGTCATCCTCGATCAGGATGCCCAGGCGATCCTCCAGCTCGGTCAGGACCCCCGCGACCGCCATCGAATCAAGCTCGGGCAGCGCGCCGAACAGCGGCGTGTCGGCCTCGAAGGCGTCCACGCGTTCGGCCGACAGGCCCAGTACATCGGCCAGCACGCCGCGCACCGCAGCCTCGACCTGTCCATTCGTCTGGAGTTCCAAACCCTGTCGCCCTGTCCGTTGTTATGGTGTCGTTTGTAATGTTTGCGACAGCGTTAGTGCGCCGGGGGACATTGGGCAACGGGGCTTTGGCTGTGGGGTGAGCGGGCGGCTGAGACCGGGCGGCGCAAAAGCCCCCTCCCGCAGGCGGGAGGGGGTTGGGGGAGGGGCCTCGGCTGGTTTTTCTGTCACCACATAAGGTGTTTCGCGTGGCGGTGTCGGCGTTGGGTTTAAGGATAACGTCGGAGACCCAAACCCTCCCCCAGCCCCTCCCGCCTGCGGGAGGGGAGTTTGTTGGTGCGGGGGTTGCGCCATGTCAGTCAAACTCCCCCCGCTCGACTTTCCCCTGGCCCCGCCTGTAGATGGCGCGATGATCCTCGATCCGTCCGCGTCTCCGATCGACCATGTCCTGCGCGGGGCGGGTGATGCCCCGGCGTTGCTTGAGCGTGACGGCGTCCTCAGCTTTGCCGAGGTGGAGGAAGCGGTCGCGCGGCTGGCGGGGTGGCTGGCCGCGCAGGCGTTCGTGCCCGGCGCGCGGGTGGCGACGTGGTTGCCCAAGACGCGCATCGCCGCGTTGATGCCGCTGGCCGTGGCCCGGGCGGGGCTGGTGCATGTGCCGATCAACCCGCTGCTCAAGCGTGCGCAGGTCGCGCATATCCTGGCCGACAGCGGCGCCGCCATGCTGCTGACCCATCCGCCGCGCGCCGCGACGCTGGATGAGGGCGACGTGGCCGCCGGGGTGCGGCTCGTGACCGAGGCGGGGCAGGGCGACGCGCTCCCCCGCTCGACCGCCGATTTCGATGCACTGGCGGCGCTGCTCTATACCTCGGGTTCGACGGGGCGGCCCAAGGGGGTGATGCTGAGCCATGCCAATCTCTGGTACGGCGCGGTAGCGGTGGCCGAGTATCTGCGGCTGACCCCGGAGGACCGGGTGCTCGGCGTCCTGCCGTTCAGCTTCGATTATGGCCAGAACCAGTTGCTTTCGATCTGGGCGGCCGGGGGGGCGGTCGCGCCGCTCGATTACCTGACCCCGCGCGACGTGGTGAAGGCGGTGATCCGCCACGGCGCGACGACGCTGGCGGGGGTGCCGCCGCTCTGGACGCAGCTGCTGGCGACGGAGTGGCCCGCCGGGGCGGTGTCCTTGATCCGGCGGCTGACCAATTCGGGGGGCGCGCTGACGCCCCGGATGGTGCGCGGCCTGAGGACCTTGTTTCCCGCCGCCGACCTTTACGCCATGTACGGCCTGACCGAGGCGTTCCGCTCGACCTATCTCGACCCCGCGCTGATCGACGCGCATCCGGATGCGATCGGCCGCGCCATTCCCTTTGCCGAGATCATGGTGCTGCGCCCCGATGGCAGCCGCGCGGCGCCGGGCGAGCCGGGCGAACTGGTCCATGCCGGGCCCCTCGTCGCGCAGGGCTATTGGCGCGATGCCGAGCGGACGGCGCAGCGTTTCCGCCCCGCGCCCGGCTGGCCGCGCGCGGTGTGGTCGGGGGACACGGTGGTCGAGGGTGCCGACGGGCTGCTGCGGTTCGTCGGGCGTGATGACGAGATGATCAAGGTCTCGGGCAACCGGATCAGCCCGCAGGAGGTCGAGGAGGCTGCGCTGGCGGGGGGCGAGGCGCGGGAGGCGGTGGCCTTCGGTATCGCCGATGCGGGGCAGGGAGAGGCGATCGTCCTGGTCCTGGCGGGCGACCCGGCGGGCGAAGCGGATCTGCGCGCACGCCTGAAGCGCGACCTGCCCAATTTCATGCAGCCCGCACAGATGATCTGGCACGACGAGCTGCCGCGCAACGCCAATGGCAAGCTGGACCGAGCCGCGCTGCGCCGGGCGCTGGCCGACAAGGATGTGACATGACCAAGCCGATGGGCCCGATCCCGCCCGAATTCGCAGGCCAGCGCGGGATGCTGACGATCGCCGGGCAGAGTGCGGCGGCGTGGCTGGAGGGCAGCGAGGGCTCGGTCTTCGTCTATGATCCGGCGATCGTCGCGTCGCGCGTCGCGCGGTTTCGCGCCGCGTTCCCGACGATCGACCTGCACTATGCGATCAAGGCCAATCCTTTCGCGCCGCTATTGGCGGCGATGGCCGGGCTGGTCGACGGCTTCGACGTGGCGTCCTCGGGCGAACTGGCCAAGGTTGCCGGGCTGGGCAGGCCGGTCAGCTTTGCCGGGCCCGGCAAGCGTGACGGCGAACTCGTCGCCGCGCTGGAGGCGGGTGTGACGCTGAACCTGGAATCGGAGGGCGAGGCACGCCGCGCGCTCGGGCTTGCCGAGCGGCTGGGCGTCGTGCCGCGGCTGGCCGTGCGGGTGAACCCCGATGTCGAGCTGCGCGGATCGGGCATGAAGATGGGCGGGCGGCCCTCGCCCTTCGGCATCGACGCTGTGCGTGTGCCCGCGCTGGTCCGCGAGCTGGTGGCGGCCGGGGCGGACTGGCGCGGCTTTCATATCTATGCGGGCAGCCAGGCACTCGACCCCCAGGCGATCGCCGATACGCAAGCAGCGACGCTGGCGCTGGCCGCGCGGCTGGCCGACGAGGCCGGGGCCGCGCCGCCGCTCGTCAATCTGGGCGGCGGCTTCGGCGTCCCCTATTTCGCGGGCGACCGGTCGCTCGATATCGAGCTAGTGGGGGCCGCGCTCGACCAGGCGCTGGCGACGCGGCCCGCGATCTTGGCCGAGACCCGCTTCGCCATCGAGCTCGGCCGCTGGCTGGTGGCGGAGGCGGGTGTCTATCTGGCGCGTATCGTCGATCGCAAGGAGAGCGGCGGCGAAACCTTCCTGATCCTCGACGGTGGGCTGAACCACCAACTGGCGGCCAGCGGCAATTTCGGCACGGTCGTCCGGCGCAACTATCCCCTGGCGCTGGCCCATGCGATGGGCGTGGAGGCGGCGGAGACGGTGTCGGTGGTCGGACCGCTGTGCACGCCGCTCGACCGGCTTGGCGACCGTGTCGCGCTGCCGATCGCGCAGGCCGGCGATATCGTCGCCATCTTCCTGGCGGGCGCTTACGGAGCCTCTGCCAGCCCCGCGGCGTTTCTGGGGCATCCCCCTGCGGTCGAATATGTCGGCGGGGTCCGCCGTGCATAACGCTATGTTCACCTCTTGGCGGGCATGGTGAAAGTGCGCAATTCGCCTTTCGTCTCCGTATCCTGGGTCGCGAAAGGTTCAGGAGATCCGTTCGCATGGCATCGTTCGCCCGCCTTCTGTTGCTTGCAGGCCTCACGGCCTCGACGCTGACCGCCTGCTCGACGGGACCGGCCCGGCCCGAATTGCCCTCGGCAGGATTCGTCGCGCGCAAGGAACAGCCGGGCGAGGAATATGTCATCGGTCCGCTCGACACGCTCAACATCTTCGTGTGGCGCAACCCGGACCTGTCGCAAAAGGTGCAGGTGCGCCCCGATGGTCGCATCACCACGCCGCTGGTCAACGACATGCCCGCCGTCGGCAAGACGCCCGCGATGCTGGCCGACGACATGAAGAAGGCGCTCTCGGAATATGTCACCAACCCGATCGTGTCGGTGATCGTCGAGAATTTTTCGGGCACCTATAGCCAGCAGGTGCGCATCGTCGGCGCGACCGAGCGGCCCGCCAATATCCCGTTCCGCGCCAACATGACCCTGCTCGACGCGATGATCGCGGTCGGTGGGCTGAACCAATATGCCGCGGGCAACAAGGCCAAGCTGGTCCGCACCGACCGCGAGACGGGCAAGCAGCGCGAATATGCGCTTCAGATCAACGACCTGCTGCGCAAGGGCGACTCGTCGGCCAATGTCCGGCTGGAACCGGGCGACGTCATCATCATCCCCGAATCGATGTTCTGAGGCGGATCGCAGGTGTCGAGTATCCAGGACGAGATCCGGATCGCCATCCATGCCATTTGGATACGTCGCTGGCTGGCGCTGGCGGTGGCCTGGGCGGTGTGTATCGGGGGCTGGCTGTTCGTCGCCCAGATTCCCAGCAAATACGAATCGCGCGCGCGGATCGCGGTCCAGAACACGCAGATCCTGCCCGACGGCATGGCCCCCAGCCAAACCGGGGCGGCCGAATCGGTCGACCGCGTGCGCCAGACGCTCGTCTCGGCGATCAACCTGCAGAAGGTGGTGCGCGGCACCGACCTGGCCACCACGGTGTCGAGCGACGCCGATGTTGCGGCGCGCGTCGCCCAGTTGTCGCAGGCGATCAAGATCGAGAACCAGCAGGACACCGTCTTCCAGCTGACCGTCACGCTGGGCAGCCCGAAGCTGGCACAGCAGGTGGCGCAGAAGCTGATCGACATCTTCGTCGAGTCCAACCTGCTGGGTGATCGCAACAATACCAGCCAGAGCCTGGCCTTTCTCGACAAGCAGCTGAACGAGCGCCAGAAGCAGCTCCAGATCGCCGAGACCAAGCGCGCCCAGTATCAGAACCAGTTCATGGGCGGCCTGCCGGGCAGCGGTACGGTCGCCGATCGCATCGGCCTGGCGCGGTCGCAGATGGCGCAGATCGACAGCGACCTGGCGGCGGCGCAGTCCAGCGTCGCGGCGGTGCAGGGGCAGCTGGCGGGCACGCCGCGCACGGTGGGCGAGGGCGGCGGGGTAGCGGGCCCGGCGCATGTCCGGCTTGCGACGATCCAGGGCCAGCTCGCCGATGCGCGGGCGCGCGGCTATACCGAAAATCACCCCGACGTCGTCGCGCTGAAGAGCCAGTTGGCGGCGGCGCAGGCGGCGGCCAAGGCCGAGCCCGCCGGGGGCGGGGCGGGCGGCGCGCCCAATCCGCTTTATATGTCGCTCCAGTCGATGGCGGCCGAGAAACAGTCGCAGCTTGCCAGTCTGAAGATCCGCAAGGCGCAGTTGCAGAACGATCTCGACCGGCTGAACGCCAGCCTGGCCAGCGATCCGGAACAGACCGCGGAGCAGGGTGCGAACGACCGCGACTATCAGGTGTTGAAGGACAGCTACGACCAGTTGCTGCGCCAGCGCGAACAGGTCGCCCTGCGCGGACAGGCGCAGAACCAGACCGACGCGATGCGTTTCAGCGTGATCGATCCGCCGACCTATCCCCGCGCGCCCAGCGCGCCCAACCGCATCCTGTTGCTGACCGGCGTGTTCCTGGCCGGGCTGGGCCTGGGTGTCGGGTCCGCCTTTGCCCTGTCCAAGCTGCGCCAGACCTTCACCACGCCGCAGTCGCTCCAGCGCACGATGGGCCTGCCGGTGATCGGTGCGATCGGTGAGGTCGTCACGCGCGGCCAGTCCACGGCACGCGCGCGGCGGCTGAAACTGTTCCTCGGCGGGACGGCCGCACTCGGCGCGACCTATGGGATGGTGTTGGCAATCGAGCTACTGCAACGGGGATTGGCCGCGTGAACGGAAACGTGAAACCACCCAAATCCCGTCGGGAACCCTCGCTGCTCGAAAGAGCGGCCAATATCTACGATTTCCAGTCCTATATGCGTGGGGCGGCACCCGAGCCCGTGTCCACCGCACAGGCACCCGACCGTCACGCCGACGAACGCCAACCCGAGGCGTGGACGCCGCCGCCAGCCGTCCCGGTTGATCGGACACCCCCGGCCGCGATGCCCCCTCGCGAGGCACCTTCGTTCGAAGCGATGCCGGACGACGAGGATGTGCCGATCCTGAGCGGTATTCCCGCCGAGTTCCTAGCATCGCCCGAGGATGACGTCTTCCTGGCCAGTGAATATAATCCGGGCCTGTCCGACGTCGCCACGGTCGATCGGGCGATGCTGGCCGAAAACGGCATGATCGTGCCCGGCGCGCCGATCGGCCCGCTCGCCGAGGAGTTCCGGCTGGTCAAGCGCCAGCTGATCATCACCAGCCAGCGTCTGGTCGCCGGGGGCGACGGGGACAAGGCGCGGGTGGTGCTGGTCTGTTCGGCGCGGCCGCAGGACGGCAAGACCTTCTGCTCGGTCAATCTGGCGCTGTCCTTGGCGGCGGAGCGCGATACCGAGGTGCTGCTGGTCGACGCCGACGTCGCCAAGCCCGACGTGCTGGGACGGCTGGGCCTGGTCGAGGGGCCGGGCCTGCTCGACGCGCTGATGGATACCAGCATCGACGTCGAGTCGCTGGTGATGCGCACCGATGTGCCGCATCTGTCGGTCCTGCCCTGCGGAACGCGGACCGCCAGCGATACCGAGCTGCTCGCCTCGGCACGGACGCGCCATGTGCTGCAACGCCTGTTGTCGGCCAATCCGCGCCGCCTGGTCATCTTCGACTCGCCGCCCGCGCTGGCCGCGTCCCCGGCCTCGGTGCTGGCGATGCTGGCGGGTCAGGTGATGATGGTCGTCCGCGCCGATCGCACGCCCGAGAGCGAGGTGACCGCCGCGGTCGAACTGCTCGACGCGTGCGAACATATCCAGCTGGTGCTGAACAGCGTCGCCTTCGTCCCCGGCAGCCGCCGGTTCGGCTATTACGGCGCCTATGGAAACGGCAAGGACGCGATGAAGTGACGGCGACGCGCCCCCTGCTGATCGTCGCGGCGGGCACGCTGGCCGCATGGCCGGCCGTGTCGACGGCGCAGCAGGCGCAGGGGGGCCTTCCGCGGGCATCGGCGATCGACCCGGCACCGGGCGACGCGTCCACGAACGGCCAACCCGCACGGCCGGTCGCCCAGCAGAAGCGGACCCGCATCTCGCCCTATGTCGAGGTGGGGCAGGGGATCAATGCGGACCTGAACACCGGCGACACGGTGACCTATACCTCGCTGGCGGCGGGCGTGAACGCGCAGGTGCAGACCCGGCGGGCCGAGGGACAGATCAGCTATCGCTACGAACATCGCTTCGGCTGGGGCGACCGGGTGGGCGATGGCGATATCCATAGCGGCCTGGCACGTGCATCCTATCGCATCTCGCCCACGCTCAGCCTGGACGGCGGGGCGCTGGCGACGCGGACGCGCGCCGATATCCGTGGTGCCGCCCCCGGCGTGCTGGTCGGCGATGTCGGCAATATCTCGCAGCTCTATTCGGCCTATATCGGCCCGTCGCTGACGACCCGCGCCGGGCCGGTGCAGATCGGCGCCAATTACCGGCTGGGTTATAACCGGGCCGACACGCCGGGCTTTGGCGGCCTGGTCCCCGGACAGCCGCGCCTGGACTATTTCAGCGACAGCTGGAACCAGCTCGCCTCGGTCAGCGCGTCGGCGCGGCCGGGTACGCTCCTGCCGGTCGGCGTGTCGCTGAACGCCGCCTATAATCGTGATGATGCCGGGCAGTTGTCGCAGCGTTACGAGGGCTGGTTCGTACGCGGCGACGTGCTGAAGCCGATCTCCTCCTATGTCGCGCTCACCGCCGGGGTGGGTTATGAAAAGATCGAGGCGAGCCAGCGTGACCCGGCGGTCGATGCGGCGGGGCGGCCGGTGCTCGACGGTCGTGGCCGCTTCGTCTCCGACCCGGCCGGGCAGCGGCGCATCGCCTATCGCACAGAGGGTGTCTATTACGATGCGGGCGTGATCTGGCGCCCCAATCGCCGCACCTCGGTGGAGGGGCATGTCGGCCAGCGTTACGGCTCGCTCAGCATCACCGGCATGGCGCAGTACCAGGCGTCGCGTCACCTGGTACTGCAGGCCAATGTCTATGACGGCATCCAGACCTTCGGCCGCCAGCTGACCAATGGCCTGGCGAACCTGCCCACCAATTTCATCGAGACGCGCGACGTCTTCGCCCAGCAGTTCAACGGCTGCGTATTCTCGGCGGGCGGCACAACGCCCGGCGGCTGCCTGAACGACGTGCTGCAATCGGTACAGACGGCGGTGTACCGTGCGCGCGGCGTGAACGTGACGGCCAGCCTGTCGCGCGGGCGGTCAACGATCGGCTTCGGCGCGGGCTATAGCAACCGCGAGCTCTTCGCGCCCGACGACGTGCCCGGCATCATCGTGTCCGGCGCCAGCGACGAGAGCTATTACGCCCAGATTTTCTTCGGTCGCGCCCTCGACGCCAATTCGGGGCTTAACCTGAATGGCTTCGTTAACTATTATGCCTCTAGGTTGGCGGGGGCCGAGGGAGTGGTATCGCTGGGAACGACCGCCAGCTATTACCGCAACTTCGGACGGCTCGGAACAACCGCGTCGGTTGGATTGTACCATTTCCAGGTCGGCGATCTGACCAGTGCCCTGTCGGCACAGGCCCTGATCGCCGCACGGTATCAATTCTGACCGGCCGAAAGGCACGATGATGTACGAGACCCATTTCGGTCTGGGCGAACGCCCGTTCCAACTGACGCCGGACCCGCGTTTCTGGTTCGAGACGGCCACGCATGGCAAGGCGATGGCCTATCTGGGCTATGGCCTGGCGCAGGGTGAGGGCTTCATCGTCATCACCGGCGATGTCGGTGCGGGCAAGACGACGCTGGTCGGCCATCTGGTCGAGACGCTCGATACGCGCCGCCTGCGCGTCCTGCATATCGTATCGACCGCCGTCGAGCCGCACGACCTGCTGCGCGTCGTCGCAGGGCAACTGGGCGTCGATGCGCAGGGGCTGACCAAGGCCGCGCTGCTGGGCGCGATCGAGCGGGCGCTGAACGGCGTCGCGCGCGATGGCCGCCGCATCCTGCTGATCGTCGACGAAGCGCAGGCACTGCCGCTCGCCTCGCTCGAGGAACTGCGCATGTTGTCCAACTTCCAGGCGGGGGGGCATGCACTGCTCCAGATCCTGCTGGTCGGGCAGCCCGAATTTCGCGAGCGCCTGCTGGGCTCGGCCGCCGTCGAGCAACTGCGCCAGCGGATCATCGCGATCCATCATCTCGACCCGATGGAACCTGAAGAGGTCCCCGATTATATCGCGCACCGCCTGGCGGTTGCGGGCTGGACCGGTCGTCCCGATTTTGCCGCCGACGCCTTCGACGCGCTCTATGCCGCGTCGGGCGGCGTGCCGCGCCGTCTGAACGTGCTGGCGGGTCGCGTGCTGCTCCAGGCCGCGATCGAGGGTGTCGAGCTGATCGGCCAGGCCACCGTCGAAAGCGTTGCCGCCGATATGGCGGCCGACATGGGCGGTCTGGTGGATCGCGACCCTGCCGAGATGTTCTCCGCGTCGGCGATGAACGCACCGCAGCCGATCGCCGCGCCATCGGCACCGCAACAGCCCGCCGCGCCCTTCCTGAACCCGTCGCCCGTTTCCGCGACGCCGCGTCCCGGCGCGATGTTTGGGGCAGGCACGCTCGGCTCCGCTGCACCGAACGGTGGAGGAGCGCCGATGGGGGGCTCGCTGCGGTCCGGCCTGAACGGGGCCGGCGCGCCGATGCCGACGCCGGCTCCATCCGACCCGATCACCCGCACGCCGGTCATGCCCGAGGCAGAGACGGCGCAGCGCGGCACCCACCGCGTCGTCGCGCCGCCGCCCGCGCCCGAACCGGTGTCGCTGCGCCCGATCCCCGAGCCTCAGGCCGCGGCACCGGTTGCTGCCGAAGCCCCGCAGGCACCGCCTGCACCCGCACCGTCCGACAATGCGCTGCAAGAGCGTGTCGCCCAGCTCGAGGCACGGCTGGAGCAGCAGGAGGCGGCGCTTCGTCGTGTCCTGACGCTGCTGGTCGACTGGACCGAAATCGACAATCGCGGCGAGGCCCGTCGTGAGGCCGCCACCACGATCCGAACGGGGGCCTGGGGCCATGCCGCCTGAGGCGGCGCCCGGATCGGGGGCGGCGAACAGTAGGAACACGAGGCTGATCAACGGCATGTCGGTCGATGTCGAGGAATGGTTTCAGGTCGGTGCGTTCGAACGCACGATCGACAAGGCCGACTGGGACCGGCTGGACAGCCGGGTCGAGGCCAATACCGATGCCGTCCTGTCGCTGTTCGCCGAGACGGGGACACGCGCGACCTTCTTCACGCTGGGCTGGGTCGCGCATCGCCATCCCGGCCTGATCCGGCGGATCGTTGCCGCCGGGCATGAGATGGCCAGCCATGGCTGGGACCATCAGCGCGTCTTCACCATGACCGCCGATCAGTTTCGCGCCGACCTGGCCCGTGCCAAGTCGGCGATCGAGGATGCGGGGGGACAGGCCGTGATCGGCTATCGCGCGCCCAGCTTCTCGATCGACACTCGTACGCCCTGGGCGCATCCGGTGCTGGCCGAGGCGGGGTATCGTTATTCCTCTAGCGTCGCGCCGTTGCGCCATGACCATTATGGCTGGGCCGAATCGCCGCGCTATGCCTGGCGGCCGCTGGCGGATGCGTCGCTGATCGAACTGCCGGTGACCGTCGCGCAGTTCGGCCAGCGTCGGCTGGCGACCGGTGGCGGCTTCTTCCGGATGCTTCCCGCCAAGCTGACCGACTTCGCCGTGGGCCAGGTTCAGCGCGACGGACATGGCGCGATGTTCTATTTCCACCCCTGGGAGGTCGATCCCGACCAGCCGCGCGTGGCGAACGCGCCCTTGCGCTCGCGCGTGCGCCATTATTCGCGGCTGGGCGCGATGGCGGGCAAGTTGCGCGGCCTGCTCCGGCGACATGACTGGGGCCGGGTCGATCAGGTCGCGGCCGAGGAAGCGGCGCGCACGGCATGATCCATCCCTCGCCGACGATCCGCGCCGTCGATCTGGCGAGCGAGGCGGAGTGCGCGCGGATCGACGCCTTTGTCGAGGGGCAGGCGGAGGGTACGCCCTTCCACCGCACCGGCTGGCTGTTGGCGGGGGCGAAGGGGTGCGGCCAGCAGGCGCATTATCTTATTGCCGAACGTGACGGGGCGATCGTCGGGGTCCTGCCGCTGAGCGAGATCCGCTCGCCGCTATTCGGGGCGGCGATGGTGTCGACCGGCTTCGGCGTTGACGGCGGCGTGCTGGGTGAGGGGGTGGAGGCACTGGCCGACGCGGCCTGGGCATTGGCGAACGAGCGGGGGATCGACTCGGTCGAGCTGCGCGGCGGCCCTGTGCCCGGCGGATGGACGGCGGACGCCGACAGTTATCTCGGCTTCGTCCGACCGATCGCGGCGGATGACGAGGCCGAGATGAAGGCGGTGCCGCGCAAGCAGCGTGCCGAGCTTCGCAAGGCCCTGGCACAGGATCTGGAGGTCGTGACCGGCCGCGACCCGCGGATGCTGGCCGAGCATTACCATATCTATGCCGAATCGGTGCGCAACCTGGGCACGCCGGTCTTTCCCGCAAAACTCTTTCGCGAGGCGATGGCCCGGCTCGACGCCGATATCCTGACCGTGCGGCATCGCGGGCGCGCCGTCGCCAGCGTGCTGAACCTGTATCATCGCGGCACCGTCTATCCCTATTGGGGTGGTGGCACGCACGAGGCGCGGGGCCTTCGCGCCAACGACCTGATGTATTTCGCGCTGATGCGCCATGCGCGCGAGCGGGGTTGCCACAGTTTCGATTTCGGCCGGTCGAAGGTCGGCACCGGTGCCGCCGCCTTCAAGAAGAATTGGGGGTTCGAGGGGCGTCCGCTCGTCTATGCCAGCCGCAGCGTCGACGGTCCGCGCGCGATCAATCCGCTGAACCCCAAATATGCGATGATGATCGCGGTGTGGAAGCGGTTGCCGCTCCGGGTCGCCAAGGCGGTCGGGCCGCTGGTCGCGCGTGGGTTGGGGTGAGGGGCTGGGGTGAGGGACCTTCTGTTCCTGGCGCATCGTGCGCCGTTTCCGCCCGATCGCGGCGACAAGATCCGCAGCTATCACATCCTGCGCCACCTGATGCGCGACTGGCGCGTCCATCTGTGCGCCTTCGCGGAACAGGATAGCGAGGCGGTGGTGCCGCCCGAACTGGCCGGGGGACTGGCGAGCCACCAACTGATCCGCCGGACCAAAAAGATGCCGCTTGCCGCCGCGCAGGCACTGGCGACGGGCAAGCCGATTTCGCTGACCGCCTTCGCAAACCCGGCGATGGCGGCGGCGGTGGACGCGGTGCGGGCTCGGCATAGCGTGGCGGCGACCTACATCTTCTCCGGCCAGATGGCGCAATATCGCACGGACGAGCCGACCGTGATGGACATGGTCGATGTCGACTCCGCCAAGTTCGCCAGCCTGGCGCAGACGAGCGGGATGCTGATGCGCACGGTCTATACGCGCGAGGCCCGGCTGCTCGGCGCGTATGAACGACAGGTCGCCGCCTCGGTCGCCGCGACCCTGTTCGTCAGTGAGGCGGAGGCCGACCTGTTCCGCGGCACTGGCGGGCGGGGGCGCATCGTCGCGGTGGAAAACGGCATCGACGCCGCCCGCTACGACCCGGGAACGGTCGAACCGGTGGCCGGGGACGGCCCGCTGATCGTGTTCACCGGGCAGATGGACTATCGCCCGAACATCGACGCGGTCACCCGTTTTGCGCAGCATATCCTGCCGCTGGTCCACAAGGCCCGGCCCGATGCACGCTTCGCCATCGTCGGCCGCGCGCCTGGCCCGGCAGTACGGCGGCTCGCCAGCGACTGCGTGATCGTGACCGGCGAGGTGGCGGATACGCGCACATGGCTGGCCCGCGCCGCCGTCTGCGTCGCGCCGCTCGACCTGGCGCGGGGTATCCAGAACAAGCTGCTGGAGGCGATGGCGATGGCGCGGCCTGTCGTTGCCTCGGTTGCGGCGGCGCACGGGATCGACCATGACGGGACCATCGCGGTGGCGGGGAACGACCGGGACTTCGCGGCCCGTGTCATCGCCGCGCTGAACGGCCCGCCCGCCAATCCCGCCGCGCGCGCGCGCGTGCTGGCACGCTATGACTGGACGGCGCGGCTGGCACCGCTCGACCTGTTGCTGAAGGACATCGCATCGTGACGCTATCGGGGGCCATGGGGGCGGATCGCATCAGGCCGGGGCACTGGACCTATCATCTGGCGCTGCTCGGGGCGGCGGCGCTGATGGTGCTGTGGCTGTTCTGGCGCGATGCGACGCACCTGTTCGATATCTGGTGGACCAGCACGACCTATGGCCATTGCCTGTTCATCGGGCCGGTCGTCGGCTGGCTGGTCTGGCAACGGCGTGGCGAGCTGGCACAGCTGACCCCGGCCGCCTGGTGGCCGGGACTGATCCTGGTGGCCGGCGGCGGCCTGCTATGGCTGCTGGGCGAGTCGGCGACGGTCGCGCTGATCCGCCAGCTTGGGCTGATCGCCACGCTGGAGGGCCTGGTCATCACGCTGCTGGGCCCGATGGTGGCGCGCGGCCTGCTGTTCCCGCTGGCCTATGCCTGGTTCCTGGTGCCGTTCGGCGAGGAGCTGGAGAAACCGCTGCAGCAGGTCACCGTGTCGATCGTCATGCCGCTGCTCGACTGGAGCGGGATCCCGGCCACCAATGACGGCGTGCTGATCCATGCCGGACGCTACTGGTTCGAGGTCGCCGAGGCATGCTCGGGATCGAAGTTCGTGCTGGCGATGGTGGTGTTCGCCACGCTGGTCGCCAATCTGTGTTTCCGGTCACCCGTGCGGCGTGCGGTATTCGTCATCGTGTCGCTGATCGTGCCGGTGATCGCCAATGGCATCCGCGCCTGGGGCACGATCTTCGCCGCCGACAAGACCTCGATCGAGGTGGCGGGCGGCGTCGACCATATCATCTTCGGCTGGGTGTTCTTCGCGCTCGTCATGGCGGCGGTGCTGGCGATCGGGTGGCAGTTCTTCGATCGCTCGCCCGACGATCCCGCCTTCGATCCGGCGCGGTTGCAGGGGGTGCCGGGGCGGCGCATCGACCCGTTGCTGGCGGCGGTGCTGGCGGTGGCGATCACCGCGGTCTTTCCCAGCTGGAGCGCTTTTGCCGGATCGCGCGCCGCGCCGCTCCCGGTCCATATGGCGCTACCCGAGGTGCCCGGCTGGACGCCGGTTGCGCAGCAGAGCGTCTGGCGGCCCGACTATCCGGGGGCCGATGCCGTGTTGCAGCGCGCGTACCGCGACGTGCACGGGCATCAGGTCGATCTGGCGGTGGCGGTCTTCTCGCACCAGCGTGAGGGCGGCAAGCTGGGCGCGTTCGGCACGGGCGTGATCCACGGCGCGGATCGCTGGCTGCGCGTCGCCGATCTGGGCAGGATCGCAGGCGGCAATGCGATGCACATGATGGCGACCAGCGCCAACGGCCAGACCCAGAATCGCGACGTTGCGACCTGGTATCGGATCGGCGATACGCTGACTCCGGATATGCGACGCGTGAAGATCGAGACGATGAAGGCCCGCCTGCTGGGCCAGCGCCAGATGGCGGTGGCCGTGCATGTCGTCAGCGAAGGCGACGATCCCCAGGCGATAGAGGCGTTCGTCCGCGCGCTGGGCCCGATCGATCGCTTCGCCGACCGTCTGACGGGACAGCTCTGACCCGCGATGTGCGGTATCGCCGGCCTCTTTCATCCCGCCACGCCCAAGCCGGTCGACCCGGCCCGGCTGCGTCCGATGATCGCCGCGCAGGCGCATCGCGGGCCTGACGGGCAGGGGATATGGACCGCGCCCGGCGTCGGCTTTGCCCATGCCCGCCTGTCGATCATCGATGTCGAGGGCTCGCCCCAGCCGATGGTCGATGGCGAGGTCGCGGTCTGCTTCAACGGCGAGATCTACAACTACCGTGACCTGCGTGGCGAATTGCAGGCCAAGGGCGTGGTGTTCCGCACCGACGGCGATACTGAGGTGCTGCTGCACGGCTGGCGGCTTTGGGGCCCGGCGATGCTCCACCGGCTGGTCGGCATGTTCGCCTTTGCCGTCCATGATGCTCGAGCGGGCACGCTGTTCCTGGCGCGCGACCGGCTGGGGGTGAAGCCGCTCCATTGGACCGAGCTGCCCGACGGCGCGGTGGCCTTCGCCTCGGAGATGAAGGGGCTGCTGGCGCATCCGCTGGTCCGGCGGCGGCCTGATATCCGCGCGGTCGAGGATTATCTGGCGTTCGGCTATGTCCCCGACGACGCCAGCATCGTGGCGGGCATCCACAAGCTGCCTGCGGGCCATTTCCTGCTGATCGAGCGCGGGCGTAGCGTACCGCCCCCGCGCCGTTGGTGGGACGTCGACTTCTCGAACCGCGAAACCGGCACGGCGGCCCGGCTGGGTGAGGAACTGCTCGCCCGGATGCGGGACGGCGTGACGAGCCGGATGGTCGCCGACGTGCCGCTGGGCGCGTTCCTGTCGGGCGGGGTCGACAGCTCGGGCGTCGTTGCGCTGATGGCGGAGACGTCCCCGCGTGCCGTGCGCACCTGCACCATCGGTTTCGACGAGGCGGGGCATGACGAGCGCAGCTATGCCCAGACGATCGCCCGGCGCTTTGCGACCGATCATGTCGAGCGCGTGGTGCGGGCCGACGACTTCGCGCTGATCGACACGCTGGTCGCGCATTTCGACGAGCCCTTCGCCGATGCCTCGGCACTCGCCACCTATCGCCTGTGCGAACTGGCGCGCGAGCATGTGACGGTCGCCCTGTCGGGGGACGGGGCGGACGAGGCGATGGCGGGGTATCGCCGCCATGTCTTCCACGCGGGCGAGGAGCGGGTGCGTGGGCTGTTCCCGGCCGATCTGCGCAGCCGTCTGTTCGGGACGCTGGGTCGCTATTATCCCAAGGCGGATTGGGCACCGCGTCCCCTGCGCGCCAAGACGACCCTGCTCGCCCTGGGACTGGACGGGGCGGAGGCCTATGCTCGCGCGGTCGGCGTCACGTCACCGGAGATGCGTGCGCGGCTGTTCTCGGCCGAGGCGCGGGCCGCGCTGGGCGGGCACCGGGCCGAGGATCGCTATGTCGCCGCGATGCGCGATGCGCCCGCCCGCGATCCGATTGACCGCGCGCAATATGCCGACCTGAAGATATGGCTGCCCGGCGACATCCTGACCAAGACCGACCGCACCTCGATGGCGGTGGGGCTGGAGGCGCGCGAGCCGCTGCTCGACCACCGGCTGGTCGAATATGCCGCGCGTCTGCCCGCCGCGATGCGGGTGCGGGGCGGACAGGGCAAGTGGCTGATGAAGAAGGCGCTCGAGCCCTATCTGCCGCGCGACATCCTCTATCGGCCCAAGATGGGCTTCGTGACGCCGATCAGCGCATGGTTTCGGGGGGCACTGGCCGACGAGGCCGCGCGGCTGGAGCATTCGGGCCTGCTGCGCGAGACGGGGTGGTTCCAGTTGCCCGAACTAGGCCGCATCGCCGCCGACCACCGCGCCGGGCGGGCCGACCATGGTAGGACGTTGTGGCAGATGCTGATGCTGGAGCGGAGCTTGAAGCGGCTGTTCGCCTGATCCTCCCCGGCACGGGGAGGGGGACCGGCTGGCGAAGCCGGGTGGTGGAGGGGCACTCCCACTTGCGGTGACACCCCTCCGTCAGTCCTGCGGACTGCCACCTCCCCTTGCAGGGGAGGAATAGATCAGGACTTCAACGTCTGCCCGATCCAGCGATCGAACAGGTCGGGCCAGAGGCGGGCGGGATTGTCCTCCGCCGCGCTCATCGCGCCGAAACCATGGCCGCCGCGCTCGAAGAAGTGCGCCTCGACCGGCACCTTGGCGGCGCGCGCCTGGGTCAGCACGTCGATCGACTGGTCGAGCGGGACCAGGCCGTCATCGACCGCATGGACCAGGAACAGCGGCGGCGTGTTCGCCGTGATCCGGCGCGGCGTGTCGTAGCGCGCCTTGGTCGCGGCATCGGGATTGGGGCCCAGCAGGTTGTCGCGCGAACCGGCATGGGTGGTCGGCGTCGACAGGCTGGCGACCGGATAGACGAGGCCAGAGAAGCGCGGGCGGGCCGATTGCCGATCGGCGGCATCGAGCGCGGTATAGACCTTGTCGTCATAACCCACGGTCAGCGAGGCGGCGAGGTGGCCACCCGCCGAAAAGCCGACGATGCCGAGCTTCGCCGGATCGATGCCATAGCGCGCGGCATTGGCGCGGATCAGCCGCATGGCGCGCTGCGCATCCTGTAGCGGCACATTGGCCTGATCGCCCCAGCCTTCGGAAGGCAGGCGATAGGACAGCGCGAAGACGGTGATGCCGTGCGGGTTCAGGGTCCGGGCGACGTCGATCCCCTCATTCTGGATCGAGACAAAGCCATAGCCGCCCCCCGGGATGGTAAGGACGGCACGGCCGTCGGGCCGTTCGGGCCGATAGACCGCGACGATCGGATCGGCGGTGCCGCGCAGCCACAATTCCTGCCGCCCGGCGGGGCCGTTCATCGACGGATTGGGCTTGGGCAGGGTGGCCCGTGCCCCCGGCGGTCGGCCGGGCCAGAGCGAGAAATGTTCGGCCGGGGGCCAGGGCGTCATCGCGGTGCCTGTGGTTGCTGCGCCTTGGGCGGCGGCGCGGGGCGCCAGTGGCACGGCCGCCATGGCGCCGATTACGGAACGTCGGTCGATCACATCCATCCCCTCACACCCGGCATATCGTAGGCCGGAACCGGTGCACACGGTGCCGGGCCGTCGTGCGGCGGGCAAGAAAAAAGGGGCGGAAACCCTGCGGTTCCGCCCCCAATCTCAATGTCCGTACTTCTTGATCCCCCGACGTCGCAATTTCTCGCGCTTGCGCCTGCGAAGAAAAGGTACGGCAAAGGCTAGACCCGACAGCAGCACTGCCCCAATTATGATGTAGGCAAGCTGCTCCCGTTCAAAAAATTCCAACATTAGTCGAAAATCGCTCCCCAACGACGCTTGGTCCGCTCACGCCAGTGGCCGCGATGATACGCGTCCGAGGCGAGGAGCGGCATGACCGAACCGGCTTCGGCGAATACCATCTGTTCGAGGGCCGTGTCCACCTTGCCCCAGCTCGCCGCTTCCTTGAGCGTCGAGGACGAGCAGGCGCCGTCGCGCACGTCGGCGACGGTGATCTGCACCGCGTACTTGTGCATCTCGATATCGTCATGACCTAGGATTTCGGCGCAGACGACCGTGTCCTGGATGAAGTTCTTCGGCACGCCGCCGCCGATCATCAGCAGGCCGGTGGTGCCCGCCTTGATCTTGATGTCGGTCAGTTCGCGGAAGTCGGCGATGGCGTCCAGCACCATGTACGGCTTGCCTTCCTTGGCACGCTCGACCTGGTGCTTCACCAAGCCGAAGCCCGCCGACGAGTCGACGAATGCCGGGCAGAAGATCGGCACGTCATGCTCATAGGCGAGCTTGACGAGGCTGTTGTCCTTCTTGCCATGCTCGACCAGATACTTGCCCATCTCGCGGATGAAGGCACGGCTCGAATAGGGCTTGGGCTCCAGCGAGTCGGCGATCGCGCCGATCGTGTGGTCGCAATCCTGCAGCTGCTCTTCGTCGATATAGGTGTCGTAGATGCGGTCGATGTACAGCGAACGCAGGACGTTGTCGTCGGGGATTTCCAGCGCCTGATAATGCTTGTGGCCCAGGCCCTCGAAGAAATCCATGTCGACGATCGACGCGCCCGTGGCGACGATGCCGTCGATCATGTTCGAGCGCAGCAGCTCGGCATAGAGGTCCATGCAGCCGCCCGCCGAGGTCGAACCGGCGATCACCAGGAAGATCGAGCAGTCCTTGTCGGCCAGCATCTGGTTGTAGATGCCGGTCGCGCGCGCGAGGTCGCGGCTGGTGAAGCTCATCTTGCCCATCGAATCGATGATCGGGCGGGCGTCGAACGAGGTAATGTCGATATGCTCGACCACGCTGGAGAGCAGCTCGGCCTTACGGTTGTCGTTGATCGTGTCGGTCATGATGGTTCCATCATCATCGAGAAGCCGTCGTCGTTATTGGGGACGCGGTAACCCGGCTGGCCCGGGCCTGCGCGAACGGCGGGTCCGGTATGCGAAGGGGCCTTATCGCGGGACAAACCGCAATGCCACCCCATTCCCCTCCCGCCGAAGCGGAAGGGGATAAAGGCGGTGCTAAAGTCGCTGGGTTACAGCTTGACGACGTTCGCCGGCAGGGCATGCACGGTCTCGTCGCGGTACACCGAGAACATCGGCTCGTCGTCGGTCACGACGAACTCGTGGCAGCTGAAGCCGTTGAACTGGGTCCGCATGGCTTGGCCGTACGCGCCCAGCATGCCGATCTCGAAATAGTCGCCGGTGTTCGTGTCCGCAGGCAGCGGGAACGGACCCTGCATATAGTCGAGATCGTCGCAGGTCGGGCCCCAGAAGCTGAAGTCCATGTCGCGCGCGTCCGACGAGGGCTCGCGCAACAGCTGGACCGGATACTTCCACCCGATATGCGCCGCATCGAACAACGCGCCGTAGGCACCGTCGTTGATGTACAACTCGCTGCCCCGGCGACGCTCGACGCGCACCACGACCGACGAATATTCCGCGCACAGCGCCCGGCCCGGCTCGGCCCAGAGTTCGGCCGAGTACGACACCGGCAGGCTCTCGAACGCGCGGTGGATCGTCTCGAAGAAACGCTCCAGCGGCGGCGGGGTCATGCCGGGATAGGCCGAGGGGAAACCGCCGCCCACGTCGATCACGTCGACGGTCACGGCCGCGCCGACGATCACCGCCCGTACCCGCTCCATCGCCGCCGAATAGGCGTCGGGGGTCATGGTCTGGCTGCCGACATGGAAGCAGATGCCCAGGGCATCGGCGACCTGGCGGGTGGCGATCAGCAGGTCCTTCGACTCTTCGACACTGACGCCGAACTTCGAACCCAGGCTCAGCTTGGCATATTCCGACGACACGCGGATGCGTACGCACAGGGTCAGGTCGGTCGCGCCTTTCGTGGCGCGGACGATCTTCTCCAGCTCTTCCATGCTGTCGAGCGAGAAGGTGCGGACGTCGTGCTTGAAATAAGCCTCGGCAATCGCCTCTTCCGACTTCACCGGATGCATGAAGCAGCAGACGGCCTGCGGGGCGACCGACTTCACCAGACGAACTTCCGCGATCGAGGCGGTGTCGAAATGGGTGATGCCATTGTCCCACAGGATCTGGATCAGATCCGCAGACGGATTCGCCTTGACCGCATACATCGGGCGACCCGGAAACTTCTCGACGAAGAATCGGGCGGCGCGCGCAGCGGCGTGCGGGCGAAGCAGCGTGACCGGATCAGCCGGGCGACGCTTGGCGATGTCGATGCCGCGCTCCATGTTGGAGGGGACGGCGGTCGAGTGGGCAGCTAGCCCCAGCGCGCGATGATTCTGGTGCAACTCAAGGGACCTCCAATTGCCTGACGGCATACGGTGACAAAAAGCTGCCTTGCGGTTGGAAGTCCCATGGGGCAGCGGAGGCGCGAAATAGGGTCGACGTTTTCGAATGTAAAGCGGTTGAACGCCGGTCGGAGATAAAAAGTGACAATCTTAAGACAGCCGACAAAGGCAGGGGTTCGCGATGCCGCCGAAAAGATCGCCCGCATCCTACCCCCGTCACCGATATTTCCCATAATTATCAATGGGAAGACGGTCATTTTCAAGGCGGAAAACCTGCAGCCCGTCGGGGCGTTCAAATTGCGCGGCGCATGGCACCGATTAACCGCGTTGGACGACGTTTCGCGGGCACGAGGGGTGGTCGCTTTTTCGTCGGGCAACCACGCACAGGGAATCGCCTGGGCTGCGCGGCGGCTGGGCATCGCGGCGACGATCGTGATGCCCGCCGATGCGCCACCATCGAAGCGCGAGGGGACGTTGGCGCTGGGGGCCGAGATCGTCGACTATGACCGCGCGACCGAAAGCCGCGAGAAGATCGCGCGGCGTCTGGCCGAGGCGCGCGGCGCGACGCTGGTGCCCAGCTTTGACGACCCCTGGGTGATCGAGGGGCAGGGTTCGGCCGGGATCGAGGCGGTTGCGCAGATGGCGGCACTCGGCATGGGCGCCCCAACGCATGTCGTGTCGCCCTGTGGTGGCGGCGGACTGGCGGCGGGTCTGACGCTGGCGGTGCTCGACGCGCGGATCACGGTGGTCGAGCCCGAGGGGTGGGACGATATGCGCCGCTCGCTGGAGGCGGGGTGGATCGAGCCCGTTGGCGACAATCCGCCGCCGACCGCCTGCGACTCGTTGCAGACGACCCGCGTATCGCCGCTGACCTTCGAGGTGCTGGCCCGGCGCGGCGCCGAGGGCGTGGCGGTCAGCGAGGCCGAGGTGGCGGCGGCACAGCGTTTCGCGGCCGACCGGCTGCGGCTGGTGGTCGAGCCCGGTGGCGCGGTTGCGCTGGCCGCGCTGCTGGCAGGCAGGGTCGCGGCGAAGGAGGGGATGCTGGTCATCCTGTCGGGCGGCAATGTCGACCGCGCCGCCTATGCGCGCGTGCTGGCCGGTTGATGGAGGGGGTCGCACAGGCCGCCCCGGCCATCGCGATGTTGGCGGCGTTCGCGTGTGTCGCGGGTGGGGTCGCGACGATTCGGCGCGGGGATCGGCGCAAGGGCGTGCTGATGCTCGTCATGGCGGTGGTGCTGGTCGGCAATGTGTTGATCTGGACGTTGTGATTTCCTGGGGCTGCTGCCCGTTTTCATCCCTTCTCCGCTTCTGGAGAGCAATGCTGGGCATGACAGCGGGCCAAATTCGACCAACCTCTCGGGCCGGGATACCCCTCCGTCAGGCCTTTGGCCTGCCACCTCCCCTTCGAGGGGAGGAATGAAGGGTGATGAGTCTCAAGGCTCTGTTCCCCGGCGAAGGCCGGGGTCCAGTTTCTATGTGGCTTGAGGTGCGCCGTGGAGCGGCGTGGGAGGCATCGTCGAATGCATGGTTGTTGCCTCCCACGCGATGTCTCCCGCGCCACAGGATGCGCAGAAACTGGGCCCCGGCCTTCGCTGGGGAACAGGGGTTTGCCGAGGAACAGGGCTTTGCGAACGCGTCGCGGGCAAGTGACCTGCCGTACAAACCCCGCTAAGACCCCGCCCCATGTTCCGCATCGCTCGCTGGGCCCTGAAGGGCGCGCTCGCCTTTGTGATCCTTAGTGTCGTCTGGGTCGGCATCTATCGCTTCGTGCCGCCGCCCATCACCTTCACCATGCTGGGCGACGTGATCGGCGGGCATGGCGTGACCAAGGACTGGATGCCGCTGTCCGAGATGGACCCCGACATGCCGCGCGCGGCGATCGCGGGCGAGGATGCCCGTTTCTGTTCGCATAGCGGCTTCGACCTGAAGGCAATGGCGAATGCCGCCTATCGCAACGCCCAGGGCGGGCGGATTCGTGGTGGCTCGACGATCAGCCAGCAGACGGCGAAGAACGCCTTTCTGTTCCAGGGCGGCGGTTACATCCGCAAGGGGTTCGAGGCCTGGTTCACCTTCCTGATCGAGCATCTGTGGGGCAAGCGGCGGATCATGGAGGTGTATCTGAACATCGCCGAGACGGGGATCGGGACCTATGGCGCCAATGCCGGGGCGATGCGCTATTTCGGGCATGACGCCTCGCACCTGTCCCCGACCGAGGCGGCGCGAATCGCCGCCGTCCTGCCGCTGCCCAAGAAACGCGCGGCGATCGCGCCGACCGGGTTCGTACGCAGGCACGGAAACGTCATTGCGCGCTATGTGGGTGTGGTGAAGCGGCAGGGGTTGGATAGCTGTATCCGGTGAGGGGTTGGTCTCGGTGAGACACCTTTCCCTCCCCCATCCCCTCCCGCAGGCGGGAGGGGGTGGGGGAGGGGATGCCGTCCGAGGCTCGACCCCGAACGGCCCCACAAAAACCACGATCCCGCTCGATCCTCGAACGATGTCCGGGGACGATGACGAATGACCGCCGCGATCAGCCTCATAATGCTGCTGCAAGCCGCGCCATCCGTTCTTCCATTGCCGCGCATCACGCCGCGAACGGACTGTTCCCTCAGTCAGACTGAAGTGGTCGTCTGCGGCCGCCGCAATGCCGCCGAGCGCTACCGCGTCCCCCCATCCGTACGGGGCCCGTCAGCCGAGCCGAACGGCGCGGGTGGCGGCCTGAGCGGCAATCAGATCCTTGGCGGCACGGGGCCTTGTGGTATCCATGCCGGGCAACGGCGCTGCTCGCATGGCGAAGCGCGGGAGGCTGGTTATGGGGCTGGGCGCGACCCGCTGACGGTCGCGCGCAAGGCGTTGTCGCGGCTGACCGGCCCCGATGCGGAGATCGATCCACCGCCGACACGACCGACCGGGCGATAATCAGTCCGGCCGGTCGTGCATCGCTTTACTTGCCGTCGCTGGAAATCGCGTCACCGGCTTTCTTGGCGGTGTCGCCGACGCTCTTGGCGGCGGAGGTGACGGCTGCGTCACGACGGTTTTCCGCGCCGCCGCGGCTGAACAGATAGAAGCCGCCGACCAGCACCGCGATGAGCAGGACGATGGCGATCGCCATGCCGCCGCCACCGCCGCTACGGCGTTCGATCACCGTGGTGTGCGGCTGCTGCGTACCATAGGTTTCGGTAACACGTTCGTCGGCCATGACATTCCCTCCTCTTATGATGGAAGAAGCAACGTCATGGCCCTTTAGTCGTTCCCGAAACGACGTTGCCGGATCAGAAAGGCAGCTTGAAGCCCGGCGGCAGCGGCAGGCCGCTGGTCATCTTCGACATCTCGCTGCCCGAAGCGGTGTCGGCCTTGGCCCGCGCATCGTTGATCGCGGCGGCCAGCAGATCCTCCAACATGCCCTTTTCCGACGGCTGCATCAGCGAGTCGTCGATGGCGATACCGATGATCCGGCCCTTGGCCGAGGCCTTCACCTTGACCAGGCCCCCGCCCGAGACGCCCTCGACCTCGATATTGTCGAGATTGGCCTGCGCCTTTTCCAGTTCGTTCTGGACGTTCTGGGCCATCGCCAGGATTTCGTCGAGATTTTTCACATCATGCTCCGTTCACACTGCGTTTGCCGGGCCATTCCATCAATTCGGCCTCGGGGAAAGCCTCGCGCGCGGCGCGGACCATGTCCGATTCCCACGCGGCGGTCTTGATCGCTTCCTCTGCCGCCATCTGCTGCTCATGCAGAGTCGGCGCGCCAGCGACGTCCTCCAGCGTGACGCGCCAGACCTGGCCCGTCGCCGTCTTCAGCGCCGCGATCAACTCGCTCAGCGTATCGGCCGCGATCGGGCGCGATCCGCTGAACACCATTTCCGGCGGGGTATAACGCACGAGACGCGCGCCGTGGCGCAGCCGGGCCGCCAGCGCGAGTTGCCCCATATCGTCCAGCCGGTCGATCATCGCGACGAAGCTGTCGGGCAGCCTGGGCGGCTCGGGTTCGGCGGGCGGCGGAGGCGGGGCGATGGCAACCGGGGCGGCGGCGGGTGCCGCCTGATGCGTCACCGCAGGCGCAGCGGACGTCGCCACGCCACCGTCGCGGATCTGCCGCGCCAGCTCGCCCGGATCGGGCAGGGTGGAGGCATGGATCGCACGAAGCAGCGCCATTTCCGCCGCCTCGATGGGCAGTGCCGCGCGGGCGACCTCGTCATGGCCCTTAAGAAACAGCTGCCACAGCCGGTGCAATGCGGGGAAGCTGAGCGCGCCCGCCCATTCCTCTCGCGCGGCGCGCTCCTCCAGCGGCTGTGCGGCGTCGGGGGGCGTGCCGACCTTGGTCAGGGTGATGCCGTGCACCGTCTCCAGCAGCGCGCGGAGCACCGATTGCGGATCGACGCCGTAATCATATTGCCGCCGCAGCGAGGCCAGCGCCCCCGCGCTATCGCCACCAAGGATCAGCCCGAGCAGGTCGCGCACCGCGCCGCGATCGGACAGGCCCAGCATCTCGCGCACCGCCACGGCGGTGACGCCACTGCCCTCCAGATCGGCATGCGCGATCGCCTGGTCCAGGATCGACAGCCCGTCGCGCGCCGAGCCCTCCGCCGCGCGCGCGACCAGCATCAGCGCCTCGTCCTCGGCGGTTACGCCTTCCTTGACGCAGATTTCGGCGAAATGCGCGGCCAGCTTGTCCGCCGTGATCCGCCGCAGGTCGAAACGCTGGCAGCGCGACAGGACGGTGATCGGAACCTTGTTCACCTCCGTCGTGGCGAACAGGAACTTCACATGCGCGGGCGGCTCCTCCAGCGTCTTCAACAGCGCGTTGAAGGCGTTCTTGGAGAGCATGTGGACCTCGTCCACGATGTAGATCTTGAAGCGCGCGGAAACCGCCGCATAGCGCGACGCTTCGATGATCTCGCGCACGTCGTCGACGCCGGTATGGCTGGCGGCGTCCATCTCGATCACGTCGATATGGCGACCCTCTGCGATGGCGCGGCAGGGCTCGCACACGCCGCACGGGCTGATCGTCGGGCCGCCGGTGCCATCGGGGCCGACGCAGTTCAGTGCCTTGGCGATCAGCCGTGCGGTCGACGTCTTGCCAACCCCGCGCACGCCGGTCATCAGGAACGCATGAGCCAGTCGGTCGCGCTTGATCGCGTTGCCCAGCGTCTGGACCATCGCGTCCTGCCCGATCAGCGCGTCGAACGTCTGTGGCCGGTATTTGCGCGCGAGGACGCGGTACGCTTCGGCCTTGACCGGCGTCTGCGCGGGCTGGGGCGGTTCGCCCAGGTCGAAGGAATCAGCCATGACGGGCCGTGATGGTCGGGATCGGGGAAATCATCGCCAGCCAACATAGGCGCTCGCACGCGCGGCGTCAGGTATAATCGTGTGTGGCGACACATACGCGCCCGACGGCGTTGCGGATGGCGGAAAATATGTGGAGGGTGGGAGCCGGGACGACCCGCAGCGAAATCGTTACGGCTGCTTCCGTCAGGACCTGACCGGGTTGGCGACGACTACGTCCGCCCGACTCCCGCCGCGCATATGGCGAAACGGGGCCGGGGGATCAAGTCCTTATCCCACCGGCCCCGTCCGTGACGAACTTTCAGATCAGCGATAGGTGTTGAAACACTGGCGCTGCGGCCCGTTCCAGGTGCGCACCCAGCGGCACGTCACACGCGGACGGTTATAGGCGTAGCGGGGGCCGCGCCAGCCGGGGCCGCGATCCCAACGGGGGCCTCCGCCGCGATGCCAGCCGGGACCACGATCCCAGCCCGGCCCACGATGATGCCAGCCCGGTCCACGATCCCAACCCGGACCACGGCCCCAGCGATCATGCGGAGCGGCATCGGCAGGGGTGGCGGCGGCGACGCCCGAAACCGCGATCAGACCGGCGCCCAAGACAGCAAGAAGTTTCATAACGCTTTACTCCCGGTAATCCCGCCTGTCGGCGAGCATGGGAGAATAATGGCGAATCACCGATGATCGGTCCCTGAACCCGTTTGTTATCAACGGTTCAGGGAGATTGCGGGGGGCAGGGAGATCGGGGTTCAGGGAAGGCGGACGACCATATTCGCCAGTTGCTCGGTCATCACGATCTGACAGGCGAGGCGGCTGGAGCGGGTGGCGTCGGGAACCAGGTCGAGCATGTCTTCTTCCTCCGCCGAGGCGGGTGGCAAAAGGTCGCGATAGGACGGCTCGATCAGGACATGGCAGGTCGCGCAGGCCATCTGTCCACCGCATGTGCCCTCCAATGGCTGTCCGGCGCGCTGCCCGACGCGCAGCAGCGTTTCGCCCGGCTGGGCCTCGGCGTGGGTCGTCGAGCCGCTGGGGCTTTGGAAGGTCAGTGCGATCATCGTCCCTGCGCCTTTGCCGCGGCATTGATCCGGTCGATCGCTGCGACCAGTTCGTCGTCGGTGGTGTAACGGCCGAAACCGATTCGGATCGAGGACTTGGCCTGGCGCTCGCCCAGGCCCAGCGCGGTCAGGACATGGCTGGGGCGCCCCGATCCGCTGGCGCAGGCGCTCCCGGCTGAAAAGGCGAGGTCGCGGCAGTCGGACATCAGCCGCGCGACATCCAGCCCCTCGCGGCGGACATTCAGATTGCCATGATAGCGCCGCTCGGCCGAGCCGTTGAGCGTCCAGCCGCTGCCCAGCCGTGCGATCGCCAGCGTCCAGAGCTGCTCGATGCGCGCGGCATCCTGCTCGGCGCGTTCCGCCATCAGCCTGGCCGCCGCACCGAACCCGGCACAGAGCGCGGGGCTGAGCGTGCCCGAGCGTCCGCCTTCCTGATCGCCGCCATGGAGGAGCGGGGGCAGGGTGACGCCGTCGCGGATCCACAGCGCGCCTATGCCCTTGGGCCCGTAGACCTTGTGCGCCGAAATCGCGACCAGATCGACCGTATCGGGTATGGCGACGCGGCCATAACCCTGCACCGCGTCGCACAGCATCAGGGCCCCCGCATGATGGGCTCGCTCGGCCAGCGCCGCGACCGGCTGGATGGTGCCGATTTCGTTGTTGACCAGCATCGCCGCGACCAGCCCGGTGCCGTCCGGGATCGGTGCGGGCGCGACCAGCCCCTCGCCATCGACCGGCAGCACGGTCAGCGGACGCCCGGTCGCATGGGCGGTGTCCAGCACGGCGGCATGTTCTATGGCCGTGGTGACGATCCCGCCGCTTGCGCCCTTGATCGCCCAGTTCAGCGCTTCCGTCGCGCCGCTGGTGAAGACCACCCGCCCGCCCGAAGGGAGCAGCGCCGCCACCTGATCGCGCGCGACCTCCACCGCGGCGCGCGCCTGTCGTCCGGCGCGGTGGGGCGAGTGGGGATTGGCATGGCCCTGCTCCAGCCAGGGGAGCATCGCCTTCAGCGCTTCGGGCGCGAGCGGGGTCGTCGCTTGGTAGTCGAGATAGATCACGCCGCCCGCTTTCCTCGTGCGATGGCGCGCCATGCGGCGACGAAGCGGTCGACATCCTCGCGCGTCGTCGTCCGGCCGAAGCTGACCCTCACCACTTCGCGCCCCGCCTCCACGTCCCAGCCGAGCGCGGCCAGCACATGGCTGGGCTTCAGGCTGCCACTGGCGCAGGCGCTGCCCGCCGAGACCGAGATCTGCGCCAGGTCGAACTGGATGAGCTGCGCGGCGGAGGGCTTGCCGGGCATGTGATAGCTGGCGATGGCCGGGTGGCGGCGGCTGGCATCCGCGACCACGACCCCGCCCGAGCGGCGGATCGCATCGTCGAGATGCGCGCGGAGTTCGCCATGATCGGGCTCGGGTTCGGCGAGTGCCGCGGCATAGCCCAGCACGCCCGGCATATTCTCGGTGCCGGGGCGATAGCCGCGCTCCTGCCCGCCGGTCGGCTCCAGCAGCGCGAGGTCGCGGACCAGCAATGCGCCGATCCCCGGCGGCCCGCCGCGCTTGTGCGCCGACAGGGCGACGAGATCGGCATGGTCGATCACGTCCGGGTCGGCGCCCGCCGGCATCTGCGCGGCATCGACCAGCAGGATGTGGCCGGCGGCATGGATCGCATCGGCAAGCGCCGCGATGGGCTGGCGAACGCCGGTCTCGCTATTGGCCCATTGCACCGTCACGACGCTGCGCGGACCGCCAAGCCCGGGCAGGCGCAGCACGCCGTCCGGCCCGACCGGCATGACGATCGCATCGGGGGCGGCGCGCAGCACCGCGTCATGGTCGATTGCCCCGACGAAGCGCCGCGTCGCCATCGACCGGGTCAGGGCGATGGCCAGCGACTCGCTCGCCCCGCTGGTGAACAGGATTTCGTGGCTCCAGCCCAGCGAGCGGGCGATGGCGCTGCGGGCATCCTCCAGCGCGCGCCTGGCGGCGCGGCCCTCGGCATGGGGAGAGGAGGGGTTGGCCCACATCGCACAGCCTTCCGCCAGTGCGGCGCGTGCCGCCCCGGTCATCGGGGTCGTCGCGGCATGATCGAGGTAAAGGCGTGGCTGGGGCGTAGGCAGGGCTGGTTCCGTCGGTGAAATGATCGGGTAATTGCGAAAATGACGTGTCCGCCTATATAGCGCAACGTTCCCGGCGCTCCACCAGCGCGATCCAGATCGGCGAGTCTTGATGCCCGAAGTCATTTTCCCCGGCCCCGAAGGCCGCCTCGAAGGCCGTTTCGCTCCCGCTCCGCGTCCGCGCGCGCCCGTCGCCATGATCCTTCACCCGCATCCCAATGCGGGCGGCACGATGAACAACCGCATCGTCCAGGAACTCTACAAGACCTTCCAGCGGCGCGGCTTCGCCACGCTGCGCTTCAACTTCCGCGGCGTGGGCAAGAGCCAGGGCACGTTCGACAACGGTATCGGCGAGCTGTCCGACGCCGCCTCGGCACTCGATTGGGTGCAGAGCTTCCACCCGGAGGCCTCGACCACCTGGATCGCGGGTGTCAGCTTCGGCGCGTGGATCGGGATGCAGCTGCTGATGCGCCGCCCGGAAATCCGCGGCTTCATCTCGGTCGCGCCGCCCGCCAACATGTACGACTTCACCTTCCTGGCGCCGTGTCCGTCCTCGGGCATCATCATCCAGGGCGAGGCCGACGAGGTCGCGACCCCGGCGGCGACCCAGAAGCTGGTCGACAAGCTGCGCACCCAGAAGCACATCACCATCCATCACGACACCATCCCGAAGGCCAACCACTTCTTCGAGCACGAGATGCCCGACCTGATGGGCTCGGTGGACCGCTATCTGGACATGCGCCTGGACCCGAACTCGCCGATCCGGTGAGCGGGATTTGGGAATGACCAAATAGGCCTCGACGAAAGTCGGGGCCTTTTTTGTGCGCCGCTGCTGGGGCAGGATGGCGTCATGTCCGATATGCCGTTCGACCTGACCGAAAAGGATGCGGCCGTCCTGCGCCTGCTGGCCTGTGGCCATGACGTGAAGAGCGCGGCGGTCGAACTGGGCCTGTCGGTCCATACGGTCAACGAGCGGCTGCGCGAGGCGCGGCGCAAGACGGGTGCGAGCAGCAGCCGGGGCGCGGCACGACTTTTCATGGAAAATCCGGGGCCCAATTTTTCTGGGCCTGCAAAATCCGGGGTGTTTGCCGAGGCGGCGGCGGACCAGGCGGCGGGACAGCCCCGCCACGGGGCGGCGGACGGCCCCCGTATCCTGGGCCCATGGGGAGTGCCCATGATGATTTCCGCGATGACGACGATAGCGATCCTGGCCGCGGTACATGTCGGAGGCGGTGGACCTGCTCCAGTCCCGCCGCATGTCGTCTCGACCAGCCCGGCGGCCGGGGCCGTGGTGCCCGCCGGACCACTGGTCCTGACCGTCACCTTCGACTGGCCGATGCGGCCGGGCAGCTATTCCTTCGTACAGGCGTCCGGCGACAGCTATCCCGATTGCGGCGGTGCCGCGCCCGTCCAGTCCCAGGACGGGCGCAGCTTTTCGCTCCGCTGTCGGGTCGAGGCGGGGCACGCCTATGAGGTGTGGTTCAACAGCGGCGAGTATCGCAATTTCACCGACCGCAACGGGGTATCGGCCACGCCCCATCAATTGCTGTTCCGCGCGAAGTAAGGGTCTGCCGATGGGGCGCCAGCATGGACGGATCATGATCCTCGGCCTGACCATGATGCTGGCGCCCCTGCCGGTTCATGCGGCGGACGAGCCGGGGGCGGGGTTCGACGTTCTGCGTTACGAACTGGCGCTGACCCCCGACATCGCTGCGAAGACGGTGGCGGGGCGTGAAGACATTATTTTGCGATCGACGAAGGAGGGGCTGAGCCGTCTTCGCTTTTCCGGCAATACGTTGAGCATCGACCGGGCGACGGTGGACGGTCAGGCGGTCGTCAGCCGTACGGAGGGCGACGCGCTCGTCTTCGACCTCGCCAAGCCCTTGGGCAGGGGGCGGATGGTCAGGTTGTCGCTGACCTATCATGGTCGCCCGGCGCGGGGGTTCGAGGGGACCGCGACGACGCTCTATACGAGCTATTTCGCCTGCGACTGGATGGTCTGTGCGCAGAATGCCTTTGGGGACAAGGCCGATTTCGCGTTGGATCTGCGCGTTCCGGCGGGGCTGACAACCCTGTCGATCGGATCGCGGATCGGCAGGCGCGCAGGCCCGGACAATAGCGAAATCCATCGCTGGCGGGCACCGCGACCCTATTCGGCCTATCTGTTCGGCTTTGCGGTCGGCCCCTTTGTCGAACGTCGCGAGCGGGTGGGACGGGCGCAACTCGCCTATTTGACCGACCAGCCGATCGATGCCGCAGGGCGTTTTGCCGATACACCGCGCATGGTCGCATTTCTGGCGGGCAAGGCGGGCGTTCCCCTGCCGGTCAAGACCTATAGCCAGTTGCTGGTGGGCGGGAGCGAGGCGCAGGAGGCGGCGACCTATTCGGTGCTCGGGCTGGAGGCGGTTCCCGCTACACCGGGCGATCCCGACAAGGACTGGGCGATCGTTCATGAACTTGCGCACCAATGGTGGGGCAATCTGGTGACGTGCGCGACCCTGCGCGACTTTTGGCTGAACGAGGGGATCACGACCTTCATGACGGCGGCGTGGAAGGAGCATCGCTACGGCCAGGCAGCCTATGCCGCCGAATTGGCGGTCGCCGAGCGGCGTCTGGCGGCAGCGCGGGCAAAGGGGTTCGACAAGCCACTGGCCTGGGGTGGCCGCTATCCCAATCTGGGGACCCGGCGGGCGATCCAGTATAGCAAGGGTGCGCTGTTCATGGCGGAACTGCGCCGGACGCTGGGCGAACGGGCATTCTGGGCGGGGTTGCGCAGCTATACCCGGACCCACGCGGGTGGCGTCGTGACGAGCGTGGACTTACAGCGGGCGATGGAGGCGGCAAGCGGTCGCAATCTGGGCGCGCTGTTTGGTGCTTGGGTGTACGGGGAAGGGTGAGGGTCGGTTCAGCGTCGAGCGAGAATGGAGTTGGCCGCCTTTACGCCGGTTTCAAACGCACCATGTGCGGTCGAGAAATCCTCGCGCGAACACGCCTCGCCCGCGAAGAACAGGCGGTCGTCGACCGACTCGGCCAGCGTCCCGCGTGCCCCGGCATGGCCGATTTTTGCATGGCTGTAGCTGCCGCCGATCAGCGGGACATGGCGCCAGCGCGTCGCGTCCAGCGGGGTGAAGCGGCTCCGCCAGTCGCTGCCCAGCAGCGCCACCAGTTCGTCGATGGCGAACGCCGCCGCCGCGCCGTCTTCCTCCAGCATCTCGGCGCAGGGACCGCCGAAGAAGCTCTCGACGATCGGCCAGCCAAAGGGCGACAGGCGATGGCTGGCGGTGCAGGCGGAATGCGGATTGCCGGTCAGATGCGCGTGGGCGGGCCAGGGCAGGGCCCCTTCGACCGACAGGAAGACCTTGTCCGCGATCCCCAGCGGCAGTGCGGCGGCGGCGGCGTGCTTGTCGGGGAGCGGCGGGTCGAAGGTCAGCTTTTCTCCCGCCAGCACGGTCGTCGGCACGGCGATGATGACGTGATCGGCCTCGATCGTGCCGTGCGAGGTCTCGATACGGACCGTCCGGCCGCCATGGTTGACGCGCATCGCCGTAACGCCGGTACGAATGGCCAGCCCGGCGGCGTGGTGGCTGACCACGGTGCCATAGCCCTCGACCACCGCCCAATTTTCGTCGGTCGCGGCATTCTCATAGGCCGCCCAGTCTTGCAGCGACACCTCGGCCAGCGACGCACCATTGGCATAGCCCGAGATCGCGTCGATCATCGGCGTCCAGGGATCGTCTCGGTCCACGAAATCGGATAGCGGACGATCCGGCCCGTCGAGCGCGGCCATCGCCGCTTCCTCAAACCGGGCATAGGCCTCGCCCGAGGCGCGTTTTTCTTCGGAAGGAAAACCCAGGTCGTTCCACTGGACCTGCCAGTTGGGTGAGCGGCGGTCGACGGTGAAACCCGCCCGCTCGGCAATGGCCGTCCAGGGGTTCCGCTTGGCCGAATGGAGCCAGCCGCAACCATGATCGACCACATGCCCGGTCGGCAATGTCACGCTGCACGCCCGGCCGCCTAGCCGGTCCGCCGCCTCGATCAGCAGGACTTCGCGACCCGCATCATGCAGGGTGCGTGCGGCGGCAATCCCGGCCGCGCCGCCGCCGATGACGACGGTGCGGCCGCTGGACCTCACGCAGCCGCCAGAAGCCGCTTTTCACCGGCGATGCGCATCATCGCCTTTTGCAGCTTCTCGAACGCGCGCACCTCGATCTGGCGGACGCGCTCGCGGCTGACGCCATAGACCTGGCTTAGCTCTTCGAGCGTCTTGGGATCGTCGGTCAGGCGACGTTCGGTCAGGATGTGCTTCTCGCGGTCGTTCAGGTCGTCCATCGCGCTGACCAGCATGTCGTGGCGGACATCCGCCTCCTGCTGCTCGGCGACGACCGAGTCCTGGAGCGGCGCGTCATCGGCCAGCCAGTCCTGCCACTGGCCCTCGCCATCCTCGCGCATCGAGACGTTGAGCGAGGTATCGCCCCCCATCGCCATGCGGCGGTTCATGCTGATGACCTCGTCCTCGTTGACGCCCAGATCGGTGGCGATCTTGGTCACGTCCTCGGGCCGCAGGTCGCCATCCTCGAACGCGTCGAGCTTCGACTTCATCCGGCGCAGGTTGAAGAACAGCTTCTTCTGCGCCGCGGTGGTGCCCATCTTCACCAGGCTCCACGAGCGCAGGATATATTCCTGGATCGAGGCGCGGATCCACCACATGGCATAGGTGGCCAGGCGGAAGCCCCGATCGGGCTCGAACTTCTTAACACCCTGCATCAGGCCGATATTGCCCTCCGAGATCAGCTCGGAGGTGGGCAGGCCATAGCCGCGATAACCCATCGCGATCTTTGCCACGAGACGCAGGTGCGAGGTGACGAGCTGCGCCGCCGCCTCCGGATCGCCATGCTCCTGGAAGCGCTTGGCGAGCATATATTCCTGCTCCGGGGCAAGGATCGGGAATTTCTTGATCTCGGCCAGATAGCGGTTGAGCGACTGCTCCCCGCCCAGTGCAGGAATCGTCGCCGGGACGTTGCTGCCTTTTGCCATGATCCTTATCTCCCTTTCTGGAGCGTCAATCCGTTTCGCCTCGTCGTCCGGGGCAAGGCGGTCTTCTGCTATACGTGAAGCCGACTGAACAGTTCCTGCATATCGGGCGGCATCGGGCTCTCAAACGCCAAAGCGTTACCGCTTATGGGATGAATAAAGCCCAGATGCGCCGCGTGCAGGGCCTGGCGCCGGAAATCGAGTTCATCGAGCAGGGCTTTTTGAGCACCCTTTGTTCTACCATAGACCGGGTCGCCCAGCAAGGCGTGGCCCAGCGATTGCATGTGCACCCGCACCTGATGCGTACGCCCGGTTTCCAGACGGCATTCGACCAGCGCGGCGTTGTTCAGCTTCTCGATGGTGCGATAGTGCGTGACCGCCCGCTTGCCGCCCTGCACGATCGCCACCTTCTTGCGGTTCTGCGGGCTGCGCGCGAGCGGCGCATCGACGGTGCCGTCGGCCGGGCGGGGAATGCCGCCGGTGATCGCGCGGTAGCGGCGGTCGATCGAATGGGCTGCGAACTGCTTGGCCAGCCCCTCATGCGTGCGGTCGGTCTTGGCCGCGACCATCAGGCCCGACGTATCCTTGTCGATCCGGTGGACGATGCCGGGACGCGCCACGCCGCCGATGCCCGACAGCGATCCGCCGCAGTGATGGAGCAATGCGTTGACCAGCGTTCCGTCGAAATTGCCCGCGGCGGGATGCACGACCAGCCCGGCCGGCTTGTCGAGCACGATCAGATGCTCGTCCTCATACGCGATGACGAGCGGAATATCCTGCGGCTCGTTATGCGCCGGGATCGGGGCCGGCACGGCGACCTGGAACAGGTCGCCCGCCGCCGCCCGCTTCGCGGGATCGCGCGCCATCACGCCGTCGCGCGTCACCGCGCCGCTGGCGATCAACACCTTCAGCCGTTCGCGCGACAAAGTCGGCACCGCATCGGCCAGCGCGCGGTCCAACCGCCAGCCGTCCGCTGTGGGCGCGATCCGCGCATCAAGGATGGAAACCCCCCGGTCCATGACCTAGTAAATTGGGCATGGCCGTAACGATTTCAAGCGATGCGCTGGACTTCATCCGCAAAAGCGCCGCCGCCTCACCCGATTTCGAAGTGTGCGGCCTGTTGCTGGGCGAGGGGGACCATATCGTCGCGGCGGTCGCGTGCGCCAATGTCGCGGTCGAACCCGGCCACCGGTTCGAGATCGATCCCGCCGCGCTGATCGCCGCGCACCGGGCGGCGCGCGCGGGCGGACCGGGGGTGGTCGGCCATTATCACTCGCATCCCACGGGACTTGCCGAGCCTTCGCCGCGCGATGCGGCAGATGCGGCGCCCGATGGCAGTATCTGGTTGATCGCGGGCGGCGCTGCGGTCACTGCCTGGCGCGCGGTGGCGGCAGGTGAGCGTCATGGCCGGTTCGATCGCCTTGCGCTTGCTTGCGCAGGGATGGCGCCTGCGTCACAGTGACACAATTCGTCGAGGGATTTTTCATGAACGTCAGCCCGGTGGATTTCGCGAGCCTTCTCTGTTCGCGACTGTGCCACGATCTTCTGTCGCCGGTGGGGGCGCTCAATAACGGGCTGGAGCTGCTGGCCGACGAAACCGATCCCGCGATGCGCGAGCGGTGCATGGAGTTGCTGGCCGACAGTGCCCGCGCCTCGGCCAACAAGCTGAAATTCTTCCGCCTGGCCTTCGGCTCGGGCGGCGGCTTTGCCGATCGGGTCGACATGGCTGAGGCCAAGGCGGCGATCGAGGGCTTGCTGGTCGACAATCGCCGCACGACGCTGGGCTGGCTGGTCGAGTCTCCGGCGCTGCCCAAGCCTGCGGTGCGCATCCTCATGAACCTGGCGCTGATCGCGACCGAGGCGCTGGCGCGCGGTGGGACGATCGATATCGGTGCGGAGGCGGGGCGCGAGGCGATCGAGATCGCGATCCGGATCGAGGGGCCTCGCATCCTGCTCGACCCCGAAATCCGCCGCACCCTGATGGAAGGCCAGGGGGCCGAGCCGCTGGCCTCGCGCACCGCGCCTGCCTTCCTGGTCCATACGCTGACCACCGAGCATGGCGGCATGACGCTGGTCACAGAGCCGACCCCCAATACCATGATCCTGGGTGCCGCCATCCGCGCGGGGTAAACCCCCTTTTAATCTTGTGGCGGCATGAGGGAGCGGAATGGGGCGCTCCCTCGGGGATTTATGGACGACCTGCTGCCGGAATTCATTGCCGAGACCCGTGAGACGCTGGAGGCGCTGTCCGGCGAGATCGTCGCATGGGAAGCAAGCCCCACCGATCGGGCGCGGCTGGATGCGATCTTTCGCTTCGTCCACACCGTCAAGGGCAGTTGCGGCTTTCTCGACCTGCCGCGCCTGGCCCGGCTCAGCCATGCCGCCGAGGATGCGCTGGCCGCCGTGCGTGATGGACAGCGGATGCCCGACACCGCGCTGGTCGATGCCGTGCTGGCGATCGTCGACCGGATCGGCGCGATCGTCGAGGCGATCGATGCCGGAACGCCCGAGGACGACTCCGACGACGACGCGCTGATCGCGGCGGTGTCGCGCGGCACCGGGATGGCCGCTGCGCCGCCGGTGCGCGAGGCCCCCACCATGCGCGCCGCGCCGCGCAGCATCCGCCTGAACGTCGACCTGCTCGACCGGATGATGAGCGGCATGTCGGACATGGTGCTCGCCCGCAACGAACTCGCCCGGCGTCTGCGCGACGACGTGCTCGACCCGCGGGTGGAGGCGGCGCTGGACCGGCTGTCGCTGACCGTGGCCGATATGCGCGATACGGTGACACGCACCCGAATGCAGAAGGTGGAGGGGCTGTTCTCCGCGCTGCCCCGCCTGGTGCGCGACACCGCCGCCGAACTGGGCAAGGCGGTGACGTTGAAGATCGACGGGTCCGACGTCGACCTGGACCGCGAGATGATCGAGCTGATGCGCGACCCGCTGGTCCATATCATCCGCAACGCCATCGACCATGGCATCGAAAGCCCTGCCGCACGCCGCAGCGCGGGCAAGCCGCCGACCGGGCAGATCCATGTGACCGCGCGCCAGTCGGGCAACCAGATCCTGATCGAGGTCGAGGATGACGGCGCCGGGATCGACGTCGCGCGCGTCGCCGCCAAGGCGGTGGCGACCGACGTCCGCACCGCCGCCGAGGTCGCGGTGATGAGCCCGGCCGAAAAGCTGAAACTGGTGTTCGAACCGGGCCTGTCGAGCCGCGACAACGTGTCGACGCTTTCGGGGCGCGGCGTCGGCATGGATGTGGTGCGCGCCAATATCGAGCATGTCGGCGGCCGCGTCGCGCTCGACAACCGCCCGGGCAAGGGGCTGGCCATCACCATCCAGGTGCCGCTGACCCTGTCGATCATGTCGACGATCGTGGTCGCGGTGGGCGACCAGCGTTTCGCCATTGCCCGCCAGGCGATCGAGGAGATCGTCAAGATTCGCGGCGATCAGGTGCGGATCGACCCCGTGGGCGATATCCGTGTCGCGACGGTGCGCGGGCGTCGCCTGCCGATGCTGCCGCTCGGCCCGTTCCTGGGCGTGGGGGAGCGCGATCCCCTCAATCTGGTGATCGTGTCCACCCGCGACGGCGACTATGCGCTGGGCGTGGACGACGTGCTCGACACCGAGGAGGTGGTGGTCAAGCCCGCCGCCCCGGCCATCATGGCGAGCGGCCTCTATGCCGGGCAGACGCTGCCCGATAGCGGCCTGCCGATGCTGCTGCTCGACGGGGCGGGGCTGGCACAGGCCGCAGGGCTACGTTTCCACCGCGAGGTGATCGCCGACATAGCCGAAACGGTGGAGGAGGCGACGAACCCCGCCCTGCTGTTCGAGGATATCGACGGCGTCCGTCGCACCATGCCGCTGGCCGTGATCGACCGGGTCGAAAAGGTGGCGAGCACGGCCGTCCACCGTTCGGGCGGGCAGGTCCGGCTGGTCGTCGGCGACGCGACCGTGCCGCTCCACCATGTCGACCGCCATGCACTCGACGCGGCGCTGACGGCCAGCGAGATCGAGGTGATCCGCCTGACCGATGGCGAGGCCGAATGCGCCTATGCGATGGCCGGGGCGCTGGAGATCATCCAGCTTCCTGCCGAGATCGCCGCGTCGGCGGGGGGCACCGTGCTGGGCGTGACCGTCTGGCAGGGGGAGGCGATCGAAATCCTCGATCCGCTGGCGCTGTTCCAGGATATGGATCGGGATGGCCGGGCGGGGACGCCGCTTTGCCTGCTCGAGGGGGCGGGAGCGGCCTGGATGGACCGCTTCCTGCGCCCGGTGCTGGAGGCGCATGGGTATCGCTGCGCCGTGCAGGCGAGTGGTGACGAAGTGCCTGCCGTCCGCCTGCTGATGGAGGAGGACGCCGTGACCAGCGCTCTGCCGGGCGCGCCGGTGGTCCGCCTGCGCCGCGACCGCGACGGTCCTGCGGCTGCCGACAGCATCTATCGTTACGACCGCCCCGCGCTGATCGCGGCGCTGGCGGGCCATGTCCGCCGGGGAGGCCACTGATGCCCCTGTTCCTGATCGCCAGTATCGCGGGGCAGGGCGTGGTGTTCGACGCCGACCAGGTCGATTCGGTCGTCGACATCGGCGAGATCGTCGCCGTGCCACGCGCCGAGCCTTCCGTGCGTGGCCTGACCGCCCTGCGCAGCCGGGTCGTCACCGTGGTCGACACGCGTCTGGCGCTTGGGCTGGGGCCCATGCCGCCGCATGTCCGCCGCGCCGTCATCTCGCGGCAGGACGGCCATTATTATGCGATGCTGGTCGATGCGCTGGAAGATATCGAGATGTTCGAGACCAGCCCGATGCCGCATATTCCCCCGACCCAGGGACGCTGGTCGCGGGCCGCGAACGGCATGGTGGTGCGCGACGGCGAGCCGTTGCTCGTCCTCGACCTGACCCGGCTGGTGCCGAACGCGACGCCGTAGGCCGCCTGACCGATTAACCCGGACGTTACCTTCGCACGCTATTCCATGGGCAGGTCCCGCAGGATCGCGAAAATATAGGGCGTGCCGAATGAAGACCTGTCTCGTCGTCGATGACTCCAAGGTGATCCGAAAGGTCGCGCGCCACATCCTGGAAACGCTGGACCTTCAGGTTCGCGAGGCCGGGGACGGTCGCGAGGCGCTGGAGGCATGTCTGGAATCGGTGCCCGACGTCATCCTGCTCGACTGGAACATGCCGGTGATGAGCGGCATGGACTTCCTGCGGGCGCTGCGCGAGGCCGATGTGACGCCGCGCCCGCGCATCGTGTTCTGCACCACCGAGAACGGCATGGCGCATATCCGTGCCGCGATCGATGCGGGGGCCGACGAATATATCATGAAGCCGTTCGATCGCGACACGCTGGAAAGCAAGCTCCAGCTCGTCGGCATGATCTGAGCGACGCGGGCCCGATCCCTTCCGGTCGCGCCGCCATGGCGTTTCCCTTCCCCCACGATCTGGCCCCCCGCGATTCGTCGGCGCTGGCGGAGCCGCGCACACTGGCGCCGACGCGTATCCTGATCGTCGACGACTCCGCCGTCGCGCGCGCGCTGATCGCGCGGCAGATCGAGCCGCACGACCGGTTCGCCATCGCCGGAGCGGTGGCGCATGTCGATGCCGCCTTGCAGTTCCTGGCCGAGCAGGCGGTCGACATCATCCTGCTCGACGTCGCCATGCCGGGCATGGACGGCATCACCGCGCTGCCCCGCCTGCAGGCGGTGGGGCAGGGCGCGCGGATCATCATCGTGTCGGGATCGACCCCGGCCGGCGGGGCGGCGGCGGTCCAGGCGCTGGCGCACGGCGCCGCCGATACGCTGGTCAAGCCGAAGCCGCAGGGGCTGGCCGAGTTCGGCGACGCGCTGCTCCAGAAGCTCGACGCGCTGGCTTCGTGCGATGAGCGGCCGATACCGATCGCCGCCGGCATCCGGCGACCGGTCGGCCATACCCTGCCCAAGATCATCGGGATCGGAGCGTCGACCGGCGGCATCCACGCCCTTGCCAAGCTGCTGGAGCGGATTCCCGCCAATATCACCGTGCCGATCGTGGTGACCCAGCACCTTCCCGCGACCTTCATGCCCTATTTCGCCGCGCAACTGGCCAAGGGCGCGAACCGGCCCTGCGAGGTTGCCGAAGACCTGATGCGGGTGCGGCCGGGCCGGATCGTGATCGCGCCGGGGGATGCGCACATGACCTTCGTTAGGCTGAGCGATGGCGGCACGGCGATCCGGCTGAAGCGGGATCGGGCACGCAGCGGATGCCTGCCCTCGGTCGATCCGATGTTCGCGTCGATGGCGACGCTTTGGGGGACGGGCGCCTGGGGCATCGTGCTGACCGGCATGGGGCGCGACGGATTGGAAGGAGCGACGATGCTGAAGCAGGCCGGTGGACGGATCATCGCCCAGAATCGGGAAAGCGCGGTCGTCTGGGGCATGCCCGGTGCCGTGGTGTCGCGTGGCCTGGCCGACCTGGTCCTGCCGCCCGAAGAGATCGGCATGATGATCGCCATGGGGGCGACCGCCTGATGGCCGCGCCGTCGCCCTGGCCCATGTCCGGCGGCCTGCGCACCGGGATGGTCACGCCCGTTCCGCCGCCGAACATCACCCAATCGGCCATGATGCCCAGCGCGGCGCTGACCGTTCTGGCCGCGCTGCTGGAGGCGCGGACGGGGCAGCAGATCGCCAGCCACCGCTCGACGCGGGTGGATACCGTCCTCATGCCGCTGATGCGTGAGCGGGGGCTGGATACGCTCGACCAGTTGGTGGGCGCAGTGCTCGACGGCCGCGATCCGCAACTGCCCGGCCGGGTGATCGACGCGCTCCTGAACGGGGAGTCGTCCTTCTTCCGCGACCCGCATGTCTTCGACCATATCGTCGAGCGTATCGCCGAGATCGAGCGCAGCGGCCGTCGCGCCCGGATATGGAGTGTCGGCTGTTCGACCGGACAGGAGCCGCTGTCGCTGGCGATGGTCTTTGCCGAGCGGCAGGAGCAAAAGGGCACGTCGATGCCCGAGATCGTGGCGACCGACATCTCCGAAACCGCACTCGCACGGGCGCGCAGCGGTTGCTACACCCAGTTCGAGGTACAGCGCGGCCTGCCCATTCGCTGTCTGGTCCGCTGGTTCGAGGGGCGGGGGCCCCAGGAATGGGTGGCGCGACCCGAATTGCTGCGTCACGTCCAGTTCCGCCAGCACAATCTGGTATCCGACCCCACGCCCGCCGGGCCGTTCGACCTGGTGCTCTGCCGCAACGTCATGCTGTATCTGGCGCCCGAGCCCAAGAAGCGCGCCTTCCGCACCATCGCCCGGGCGATGCGCCCGGCGGCCGGGCTGATCCTGGGCGCAGGCGAGACGGTGATCGGCCAGACCGACCTGTTCCAACTCGCCGCCACCGGGCGCGGCGTGTACGAAAAATGCGATGCGGAGCTTGCCTGGCGCGGGCTTTGACCGCCACCGGGCCCGACACGATCGGGGCAGGAGGGCATATCCTTGCGCGTACGATGCCGCTAACAGGGGCGTGAACCGGGTCGCTTAGGAGGTTGCATGACGATCGTCGAAACGCCGTCGCCCAATTTCGACGCGCGTAGCCTGCCCATCACGATGATCGTACTCCACTATACGGGGATGCAGGACGCGGAATCGGCGATCGCGCGGCTGCGTGATCCCGACGCCAAGGTGTCGTGCCACTATCTGGTGGCCGAGGACGGCACGATCCTGCGCATGGTCGACGAGGAGAACCGCGCCTGGCACGCGGGCAAGTCGCACTGGCGCTCGATCGAGGACGTCAACTCGGCGAGCATCGGGATCGAGATCGTCAATCCCGGTCATGAATGGGGCTATCGCCCGTTTCCCGACGAACAGATCGCCGCGCTGATGCAGCTGATGGCGGATATCCAGAAGCGTCACGGCATTACGCGCGGCAATATCGTCGGTCATTCCGACATCGCGCCCGCCCGCAAGCGCGATCCGGGCGAACTTTTTCCCTGGGGCTCGCTGGCGAAGCGCCGCTTGGCCTTGCCGCGCCCGACCAAGAAGCTGATGGACCCGATGTGGACCGAGGCGGGATTCTGCCTGGCGCTGGAGCGGTTCGGTTACGACGTGACCGACCGGATGGCCGCCATCATGGCGTTCCAGCGGCGCTTCCGCCCCGAACTGGTGGATGGCGAGATCGATGCGGAATGTCGAATGATCCTGCTGGCGCTGCTGCTGCCGCGTCCGCAGGGGGACGATTGACGGGGAGGCCCCGGGCCTGCGCACCGCGCCCGATCCCGCCACAAACCCCTTGCCCTCCGCCGCATTCCCGTTACAGCCGCCCGCAGTCAGAGGGCCGGGCGGCCGCGGCCTCGGGTAACCGGGGGCGAGGAAAGTCCGGGCTCCGCGGAATAACGGTGCCGGGTAACGCCCGGCGGGGGCGACCCCAGGGACAGTGCCACAGAGAGCAGACGGCCACGGCTTCGGCCAGGTCATGGTGAAAGGGTGCGGTAAAAGCGCACCGCGGGCCCGGTAACGGGAACGGCAAGGCAAACCCCACCGGGAGCAAGACCGAATAGGGATGGCATGGCGCCTTCGGGCGTCGGGGTGTGTTCCCACCCGCTATCCGGGTTGGTTGCTTGAGGCGATGTGCAAGCATCGTCCTAGAAGAATGGTCGCCCATCCGGCCCCGCGCCGGTGGACAGAACCCGGCTTACAGGCCCTCTGACTGAATTTTCCGCCATGGGCGGTGTCCGATCAGGACCCGCCCAGCGCGCTGGAATTAATCGACACATTGTTGCCCTGCGACTTGGCGGACGGTGCCCCCTTGGCGATCAGGTCGAACACCTGCTGGGGTCGGGGCAGCCCTTCAAACGAAGGATAGCTGTCCGCGCTGTCGTCGACATGGCGGAGCACCACCGAGTAAGACATCGTCTTGCGCTTCTCGATCTGGCTCATGATGCCGGGATAGACGCTGATCGTCCGACCGGCATCATAAAGCGCCATCGTGTAGCCGTTGCTGTCCGGCCCATCCCAACGATAGACGCCATATTTCGTGTCCCCGGCGCCGTCGCGACACAGATGGGCGGCGGGCTTTTCGATCTCTGTCTTGGCATCGGGCTTGTGATTGGCCATGACCGCGCTCATCAGCAGATTGCTCATGAAGTCAGCGCCACCGGGCTTTTCCAATTTGGCCTTGGGCATATGAGCGAAGTCGGTCTGTGTCGCGCAAGGCTGGATCGGCACCGCAGGCCCCGGATAGGCGGCCGTGGTCGCGATGCCGGGCTTCAGCGTGGCGATGATCTCGTCCATCTTGCCGTCGAGCATGGCGGCAGTCAGCTTCTCGGCGGTCAGCCGTACCACCAGCATCCAGTCGCCCATTGGCATCACCGCTAACGAGGTGCTGCGATAGGGGCTGCTCAGCAACGACCAGCTCTGGCGCAAGCCCACTGTCGGGCCGGTGCCGAGTGGTGCGAAGGCAATGGGGTCTGCGCTGGCGGGCGCGCCCTTGTCGAAGTTCTTGCGCTCCTCGATCGCGGTGCGCGAGCGGTCGAACCATAGCGGCACGCTGGGGACCGAGGGGTGGAAGAGGAATAGGGTGGCGAAGACCGACTTGTCGGCGCTCTCCAGCTTGATCGCAACGTCATGCTCGTTCGTCGTCGCGTCGGTGATCGCGGTGCGGGTCAGGCCTGCCACGCTCGGCCGGACGATCAGTTTCGTCTCGGCATGCATCCAGCCCTTGTTCGCCGGAACTTCCAGATCGCGGGCGGATACGCCCGTCGTCGCCGTCAGCGCGACCATCGCCGCCAGACCCCAGTGCCGCATTGCATTCCCCCAACCGATGCAGGGCAGGCTAAGCGGTCACCGGGGCATGATCAAGCGTGTCGAATCCTATCGTAAGAAGCGTCTGCGTGACGTTCGCGCTGGTTTCGCACGGACGACGAAACATATGGTCTTAGACGAGAACCTTGTCCGGCCGCGCCAGCGCGTCGAGGTCGGTGTTCGCGTCGATCTCGAGCAGGGTTTTGATATGCCCGTCGCGAATGTCATAGACCCAGCCGTGCAGCCACAGCTCGCGCTGTTCGGCAAAGGCCTTCTGGATGGTGTCGAGCCGGGCGAGATGGCGCAGCTGTTCCATCACGTTGACCTCGACCAGCCGGTTCACCTTGGCGGCGCGGTCGGGCTGGATGTCGATCTCGTCCTGATGGCGATGGAGGACGTCGCGCGCATTGCCCAGCCACTGGTCGAGGGGGCCCTGCGTGCCGCCCTCCAGCGTCGCGAGCACGCCGCCGCAGCCATGATGGCCGCACAGGATGACGTGGCGCACCTTCAGCACGTCGACTGCATATTGCACCACCGACAACAGGTTCAGGTCGTCGTCATGGACCAGGTTGGCGATGTTGCGGTGAAGGAACATGCCGCCCGGCGGGGTCATGGTCATCTGTTCGGGCGTCACCCGGCTGTCGGAACAGCCGATCCACAGGAAATCGGGCTTCTGCCCCGCCGTCTGGCGCTGGAAGAAGTCGGCCTTCTCCTCGAGGAGTTCGGTCGCCCATGCCTTATTGGCGAGGAGGAGCTGCTTATATTCCCTCATGCGTAGCGCACTCCCGTCGATGGGGCATTGATGAGCGGGGTGGTCCGCTCGGCGATGTCGCCGCGCACGATCACGCTGATGCCGCGGAATTCGGCGCCCTTGATGAAGGCGTTGATGATGTCGACATTGTCCAGGTCGACATAGGAGGTCGAGGACAGGTCGATCAGCAGATGGGCACCGTCCGGCACCTTGGCCAGCGACTTCTGCAACTCGTACTTGTGGATGAAGTACAGGTTGCGCCGCGCGCGGATCAGGCAGTCGCCGTCATCCTCGGCATAGGTTAGCGCGGGGCGGAAATTGCGCGCCACGACGAACACGAAGCCGACGCCCAGGCCGACGACGATGCCGATCAGCAGGTCGGTGCGCAGGATCGCCAGGATGGTGACGATGAAGGGGATGAACTGGCTCCACCCCTGCTTGTAGCGCTCGGTAAACAGCTTGGGCTTGCACAGCTTGTAGCCGGTGGCGATCAGCACGGCGGCGAGCGCGGCCAGCGGGATCTGGTTCAGCACGACCGGGATCAGCGCGACCGACAGCAGCAGCCATGTGGCGTGCAGCATCGTCGACAGCTTGCTCTCCGCACCCGCATCGACATTGGCCGAGGACCGCACGATCACGGAGGTGACGGGCAGGCCACCGAGCAAGCCGGAGACGATGTTGCCGCCGCCCTGCGCCAGCAATTCCCGGTTCTTGTCGGTGGTACGGCGGCGCGGGTCGAGTTCGTCGACCGCCTTCACGCTCAGCAGCGATTCCAGGCTGGCGACGATGGCCAGCGTGATCGCCGTGGTCCACACCGCCCCCAGGCCGATCGCCGAGAAATCGGGGAGCTGGAACTGGCCGATGAATTGCGATGCGCTGCCCGCGACCGGCACCCGCACCAGATGCGCGCCCGCCAGTTGCCAGTCGGGACGCATCGCGCCCAGGATCATGTTGCCGACCACGCCGATCACGACGACGACCAGGGGGCCGGGCAACAGGCGCAGCGGCCCCTGCTTGGGCTTGGCGTGATCCCACCAGAACAGGAAGGCAAGCGAGACGGCACCGATCAGGACCGCGCCGGGGGCGATGTCGTTGCTGACGCTGGTCCACAGGTCGGTGAAGGTGTTGCCGCCCGCTCGGCTGGCATATTCGAAGCTGCCCTCGAAATCGCCGTCATAGCCGATGGCGTGGGGGATCTGCTTCAGGATCAGGATCAGGCCGATCGCCGCCAACATGCCGGTGATGACCGAGGAGGGGACGAATTCGGCCAGCACGCCCGCGCGGGTGAACGAGAAGGCGAGTTGCAGGATACCCGCCAGTACGACCGCCAGCAGGAATACCTGAAAACTGGGCAGTCGCTCGATCGCCTCGAACACGATCACGGTCAGGCCGGCGGCGGGGCCCGCGACCGACAGCGGCGACTTGGACAGGAACCCGACGACCAGGCCGCCCGCGATCCCAGCGATCATGCCCGCAAAGGGCGGCGCGCCGGACGCGACGGCGACACCCAGGCATAGCGGCAGCGCAACGAGCGCCACAACGATCGACGCCGGCACATCCGCTCGCGCGTTGGCCAGGAAGGAACGATTTTGGGCCAAGCTGGCTCCTGACGATGCTGATGTCCGCATATGCCCGGCATGGACATGAATATATGATGACGTATATTTCATGAACGAGGGAACCATTGGCGGTCAAGCGATTCAAAAGGGCATTTTGGGGCAACCTGGGGCAAAGCGTGCCGTCCATGCTTGCACCGGCGGGGAAGTCGCCTAAATCGACCGCGTGGCGCGTTCTACTACTCGATCAAACGACTGGGGTTTTCCTCGCTGGCGCAGCTATGGCGCGTCGCGGGAGGCCAAGCCCGTGCGCATATGCGACCGGCATGGCTGTGACCAGCCGGGCAACTGTCCGGCCCCCAAATCCCCCAACAGCCCCGACCGCTGGTATTTCTGCGAAACCCACGCCGCCGAGTATAATCGCGGCTGGGATTATTTTCAGGGCCTGAGCGCGGAGGACGCCGCAGAGCGCGAGGCGTCCGAGCGGCGGACGAGCGCGGGTTACGCCCAGTCGAAGCATCAGGCCTGGGCAGGCCCCGGTGACGGCACCCGTTCGCGCGACGAGATGCGCGCGCTCGATGCGCTGGGCCTGGAACCGGACGCCGAGTTCGACCTGATCCGCGCGACCTGGCGTGGGCTGGCCAAGGCCAATCACCCCGACATCCGGCCCAACGATCCCGAGGCAGCGACCAGGTTCCAGCAGGTGCAGGCGGCCTATGAAGTGCTGCGCGCCGCCGAGGAACGCCGCAGCTGGAAGCCCGAATGATCCGCCGCGCCAAGTCTGAGTGGGAGGCGACGGTCCTTGTCTGCGGCAAATGCTCGAAGAAGGTCGATGGCGGCTTCGGCCCCAAGGGCAAGACGCCGCTGGCCAAGGCGCTAAAGCGGATCTTCGGCAAGGGGCGCAAGGCATCCGTCGGCGTGGTCGAAACCAAGTGCCTGGGGCTGTGTCCGAAGAATGCGGTGACGCTGGTCGATGGGCGGCGACCCGGCGAGTGGCTGGTCGTGACGCCGGACGAGGATGTCGAGGTGATCGCGGCGCGGCTGGGGCGGGGGTGACTTTCCCGGGCTGGTCTCGGTGAGACCCCGGAGCCCTCCCCCATCCCCTCCCGCCTGCGGGAGGGGAGCGGTTGTTTGAAGCATTGGGCCCGCTTCATTTAACTTTGTCCATCAGGCTATCGGAGAGTTGATTGCCATTCCGATCCCTCTAGCCACCCCCCTCCCGCAGGCGGGAGGGGATGGGCGAGGGCAGGGTGTCTCACCGAACCCACACCCCAATATCAATACCGCCCGGCCGTCTCCCGGATCAGCGCGATCATGTTTGGAATCCCCTGCGTCCGGTTCGAACTCAACTGGTTCCTCAGGTCGAACGGCGCCAGTTCGCCCTCGATATCCGTCGCCAGGATATCCGCGGGTGCCTTGTCCTGCACCGTCTTCAGCACGAGCGCGATGATCCCCTTGGTGATCGCCGCGTTCGAGTCCGCCAGAAAGTGCAGCCCGGTGCCGTCCCCCTTGGTGGGATAGACCCAGACCGAGGCTGAACATCCCCGCACCAGGGTCGCGTCGGTCTTCAGCGCCTCGGGCATCGGCTCCAGCGCGCGGCCCAGATCGATCAGCAGGCGGTAGCGATCGTCGGCGTCGAGGAATTCATATTCGTCGCGGAGTTCGGCAAGATCGGACATGGCGCCCGCGCTACCGTGGTTCGCGGGCCGCGACAACCTTGCAAGGGCGTGTTCAGTCGCGGAGCAGCGCGTCGACCGAGCCGCCGTTGCGCGCCAGTTCCGCCGCCACCCGGCGACGTCCCTCATAATAGGCCAGCACGCGCGCATCCGGGTCCAGCTTGCGGATCATCGCCTCGTCCTCGGGGCGGATGCTGGTTTCCTGTGCGACATAGTCGGGATAACCCTCGCGCTTCCAGAGGGGCAGGCGGAGGGCCGCCCATTCGCCGATATGCTCGGCGACCAGCCAGTGGGTCATCTCGTGCGCGATGGTGCCGGACAGCGTACGCACGCCGCCCAGCGGCGCGCCGTTCGTCACCCGGTCGGCTGCGACCGAACTGCGGTTGAAGATCAGCGCATGGGCGAAGGGGCGTCGAAACGCGATCGAGCTTCGCGCACCGATCGACAGCATGTCCCAGCGCCAGCCGCCATCGGTCAGTACCAGCTGACGCGACAGCCCCGACCGGTTGATCGGGCTTGCCGCCAGCAGATCGTCGGCGCGGGCCAGCACCCGGCCCATCGCGGCCCGGTCGATGGGCCGTTCGGAGAGGACCGCCGTCCTCCCGAAATCGGCGCGATAGGGAAAGGCGAGCGCGGCGGGGACATGGACCACCCCGGCGACGAGGATCGCGCCGCCACAGGCGATGCGGGCCGCCCATCGGCGAATGACAGCGACCTGCGCCATGATCAGAGGTCGACGCCGGCGGCGATGGCTTCGAGCTTGCGGATGCGCTCCTTCAGGTCCGCCATCTCGATCCGCGACCCGGCCGAGGCGGCGGGCGGGTAGGGCATGTCATGCGCGCGGTCGATTTCGCGGCTCTTCAGTTGCAGCCAGCCGCGCCATCCGGCGAGCCCTGCGGTGACGATCATCGCCAGGCCGGCAAGGCCGGCGGTCGCGATCACGATATAGAGATTGGTGTCGGTCATGATCCGGGCTCCCCGTCCGTATCAAGAGTGGCTTAACGGTCGCGCAGGCGCTCGATCTCGCGGTCGAGATCGATGCTCTTGTGCTGATCGGTGATGACGCGTTCCAGGACCTGGACCCGTTCCTTGAGCTGCTGGATCTCTCCACGCAGCATCTGGGCGTCACGATTGCCCTCGCTGCGCAGATGCTCGACCATATCGGGGCCGAAGGTGCCGCGCTGCTTGTGCTTGGCCTTGAAGATGCTGGCGATCATCACGATTGCGACGATCATGACGACCATGAACTGTCCGCCATTCATTGCGGTAACTCCCCTCTAAAATTTCTGATATTCAATGCCGGGACCGCTCAGCGATCGCGCAGCGCGTCGATTTCGCGGGCGGTCCGCTCGGCAGGGTCGGTGGCGATGCGCTCCAGCACCGCGATCCGCTCCTCCAGTCGAGAGACCTGGCCGACCAGTTTCTGGTTCTCGGCGGTCAGCAGTTCGACCTTGCGACCCTCGGCCATGTCGCCCTTGTGGGACATGCCGCCCCAGTCGTTTTCCAGGCTGTAGCCATGTTTGGCCCGTATCCAGGTGGTCATCACCCAACCGATCGTCGATATTGCGATGATCGCCAGGACGAAACCGGGTCCTCCCCAAGCCATGATCCATACTCCCATAGGATAGTTGATGTGCAGGCCGCTCTCAGCGCAGGCTGTCGATCTCGTCGGCCAGCTGGCGGTTGCGGCTGGTGTAATGCAGCTCGATATCGGCGAGGCGACGGTCGAGATCGCGGAACTTCGAGCGGACCTCGGCGGTCGAGCGGCGCGGATTGCTGCGCACGCCCTGCCAGAACTTGGCGTCCTCGTCCGACTGGTACAGCCCGATCGGCTTGGCCGCTGCCATCCATGCAATCAGCATATAGGCGAGCGGGACCCAGGGCATGCCGACCCCGGTGAGGGTGAGCAGGACCGCGGCGACGCGGACCCACATCACATCGACGCCGGTATAGTCGGCGATGCCTGAGCAGACGCCCTTGAACTTGGCATTCTGCTTGTCGAGGTAGAAATTGGTGCGGCTGGCGGTCATCTCAATTCCTCCGATCGAGGCTGTAATCGGTCTGGCCCAGGCGCGGTTCGGGGCGCCATTCGGACTGAAGGCCGGGCTTGAAGTCGGGATTGTCGGCGGCGACGATCCGCTCGATCGTGTGCAACCGATCCTCCAGGCGGCGGGCGAGCAGGTGGAGCTCGTCGAGCAATTGCTCGTCCTCATGGGTGATCTTCGGAGCCTGCTTCCACTTGGTCAGATAGTGCAGGATCAGCCAGGGAAGCGCGACGAAGAGCGAACCGAAGAGGATGAAGGGTACAGCGACGCCGTCCATCTCACTCTCCCTTGTTCAGGCGCGCCTTGAGCGCGGCGAGTTCGGCATCGACCCGGTCGGACGCGCGCAGTTCGGCGATCTCGTCCTCGAGCGTCTTCGGGTTCGACCCCAGGCCCAGCGCTTCCGCGCGACCCTCGGCCTCGTCCACCTTGCGCTCCAGAATGTCGAAGCGGCTGAACGCGTCGTGCGTCTTCGGGCCGTTCCACATCTCGCGCAGGCGATAGCGGTTGTTGGCGCTTTCCAGACGGGTCTGCACCGCATTCTGCTTGGTCCGCGCCTCGCGCAGCTTGTTCTGCAGCTTGGCGATGTCCTCTTCCGACGCGCGCAGCGCATCGTCGAGCACCTGGACTTCGGCCTTCAACTGGTCGGCCATGTCGGCGGCCTTCTGGCGTTCGATCAGCGCGGCCTTGGCCAAGTCCTCGCGATCCTTCGACAGCGCCAGCTCGGCCTTTTCGGTCCAGCTGTCCTGAAGCTGGTCCAGCTTGGCGATGTGGCGGCGAATTTCCTTCTGGTCGGCGATCGTGCGGGCGGCAGAGGCGCGCACCTCGACAAGCGTTTCCTCCATTTCGAGGATGATCATGCGGATCATCTTCGCGGGGTCTTCCGCCTTGTCCAGCAGGTCGGCGAAATTGGCGGCGACGATGTCGCGGGTGCGGGAGAAAATGCCCATCGGATACTCCTTGATGGCGGCTATTCGGGGATTATGCGGTCGGGGCTTCGATCGCCGCAACCATGCCCTGTGTGGGGGCGACATGCGCCGGGGCGAGGGCGCCCATCAGGCAGGTCGCGCTCATCACGACGGTGCAGGCGATGGCGGCGATCTGGCGGGTGAAGGTGGTGGCGAACATGGTGGAAACTCCCTGATTTTCTTGTTTCGGTCCGCTTATCGGCGGGATGCCAGAAGCATTGCAGGAGGCGTGCCAATTCATAAAGTAAAGCAAATACAGTTGCTTATGGAATAGTTGCGTAGCCCTAACGATTGCACTCTTGCCAAGCGTTGGGAAAATCCGCCACCTGTTGGGAATGGAACGAGCGAGTCAGGTCATCGGCCAGTCGGGGGCCTTTCTGGATGCGCTGGAACGCGCCAGTCGCGCAGCCGCTCTGGACCGCCCGGTGCTGGTCATCGGGGAGCGGGGCACGGGCAAGGAACTGGTCGCCGAACGCCTCCACCGCTTGAGCGGCCGATGGGACCAGCCGCTCGTCATCATGAACTGCGCCGCACTTCCCGAAACGCTGATCGAGGCCGAGCTGTTCGGCCATGAGGCGGGCGCGTTCACCGGCGCGACGAAGGCGCGGGTCGGGCGGTTCGAGGAGGCCAATGGCGGCACGCTGTTCCTGGACGAGCTGGGCACGCTGTCGATGGCGGCGCAGGACCGGCTGCTGCGCGCGGTGGAATATGGCGAGGTGACGCGGATCGGCTCGTCGCGTCCCTTGCGCGTCGATGTCCGCATCGTGGCGGCGACCAACGAGCATTTGCCCGACAAGGTCGCCGCGCATCAGTTTCGCGCCGATCTCCTCGACCGGCTGTGCTTCGAGGTGGTGACGCTGCCGCCGCTGCGGGCGCGCAAGAGCGATATCATGGTGCTCGCCAATCATTTCGGACGGCGCATGGCGGCCGAGATCGGCTGGGAGAGCTGGACCGGCTTCGGCGCGGTGGCGACCGATGCCTTGATGGAACATCGCTGGCCCGGCAATGTCCGTGAGTTGCGCAACGTGGTCGAGCGCGCGGTCTACCGCTGGGACCGCGAAGGGCCGGTCGACGCCATCGAGATTGACCCGTTTCGCTCGCCCTATCGCCCGCAGGGACAATCGCCCGCCGCCGCGCGAAGCGAGCAGGGCAGTGCCCCGGCCGCAGAGCCGGCAAGTGACGGGGACGAGGTGGCGGCGTGTGACGTCGGGCCGTCCGACTTCAAGTCGCGCGTCGCCCGGTTCGAGCGCGAGTTGCTGACCAAGGCGCTGGCCGAGAACCGCTTCAACCAGCGGACCACCGCCGAGGCGCTGGGATTATCCTATGACCAGCTGCGTCATGCGCTTCGTCGCCATGATCTGATCGGAACGGTTGCGTAACCGCGTCGGGGGAGCCATTTGAGGCGCCCGGCGTTGCCACAGGCAAACCCCAAAGGAGCAATCACCATGGCTTTCGAACTGCCGCCCCTGCCGTATGATTATGACACGCTGGAGCCGGTCATCTCCAAGGAGACGATGACCTTCCACCATGACAAGCATCATGCCGCCTACACCAACAAGCTGAACGAGGCCGTTGCGGCCGACACGTCGCTTCAGGGCAAGTCGATCGAGGACATTCTGGCGAACATCTCGTCGGCCCCGGCCGCCGTGCGCAACAATGGCGGCGGTTTCTGGAACCATGACTTCTTCTGGAAGATCATGACCAAGCCCGGCACGACCCAGCCCTCGGGCAAGCTGGCCGAGGCGATCGAGGCGTTCGGTGGCCTCGACAAGCTGAAGGACGAGTTCAACACCAAGGGTGCGGGCCAGTTCGGCTCGGGCTGGGCCTGGGTGATCGCGGATGCCGAGGGCAAGCTGAAGGTCACCTCGACCCCGAACCAGGACAATCCGCTGATGGACGTCGTCGCCGAGAAGGGCACGCCGATCTTGGGTAACGACGTGTGGGAGCACGCCTATTACCTGACCTACATGAACGACCGTCCGGGCTATCTGAAGGCCTGGTGGGATGTCGTGAACTGGGACGAGGCCGGTCGCCGGTACGAGGCGGCCGTCGCGTAAGTACGCGGCTATCCGGTTCGGATAAGGAAAGGGCGGCTCTGACGGGGCCGCCCTTTTTCGTTCCTATGTTCTAAAAATGTGCCCCACTCCGGCGAAGGCCGGGGCCCAGGTGCCGCCAAGCCGATGGCGCGCCAGTCGGGCGAGGGGGAGGCAGATACCACCGGCCGCCGTTGCCTCCCACGCAAAGCCGGTCCACTCCCCCCAGGCTTCGCCCCGACTGGGCCCCGGCCTTCGCCGGGGTGGCGGCGGGAGCTGGGTGGGGGGCGTTTCACTCCACCGGCGGTTCTTCGACCTTCGCGGCTTCGGCGTTTAGCCCATGCTTCAACAGCATCGGGATGTTCGCAATCGCGAAGCCGATGGTCAGCGGCAGCGCGCCCCACAGCTTGTACCCGACCCAGAAATCCCAGCTCGAATTGCGCCACACGGCTTCGTTCAGCACCGCCATGACGGCAAAGAAGATCGCCCAGTTGCGCGTCAGCTTGCGCCAGCCGAGCTCGGTCAGCCCGGCATAGACATTGCCCAGCACCATCTGGATCAGCGGCCGCCCGGTCGCCAGGCCGAAGAACAGGATGGCCGAGAACATCGCGTACACGATGGTCGGCTTCATCTTGATGAAGCGTTCGTCGTGGAAATAGAGCGTCAGGCCGCCGAACACGACGACCAGGATGCCCGACAACCACAGCATGGGCGAAATGCGGCCCAGCTTCACCTTGCTGACGATCATCGCCACCACGGTCGCCGCCATGAAGACGCCGGTCGCGACCAGCACGCGCGTCAGCGGGCCCATCGGCGCGAGGAAGTTGACGGCAAAGAACAGGATCAGCGGGCCATATTCGATGCCCGCTTTCAGGCCGGGACCGGCTTCGGTCTTCGCGGCGCCGCTCACTTGCGGCCTCCTTCGATGCCCGCGATGATCCGGCTGACCTCGTTCGCATCGAAGGGGCGCAGGTCGGTCATGCCCTCGCCGACGCCGATGGCATGGATGGGCAGGCCGTATTTCTCCGCCGCCGCGACCAGCACGCCGCCGCGCGCGGTGCCGTCCAGCTTGGTCATGACCAGGCCGGTGACGCCCGCCACGTCCTTGAACACCTCGATCTGGTTGAGCGCATTCTGGCCGGTGGTGGCGTCGAGCACCAGCAGGATGTCATGCGGTGCCTCGGGGTTCAGGCGGCCGAGCACGCGGCGGATCTTGGACAGTTCGTCCATCAGCTCGCGCTTGTTCTGGAGCCGCCCGGCGGTGTCGACGATCAGCACGTCAATGCCGGTCGCGGTCGCCTGTTTCACCGCCTCATAGACGATGCCCGCCGCGTCGCCGCCCTCCTTGCCCGACACGATCGGTACGCCGACCCGCTCGGCCCAGGTGGCGAGCTGGCCGATGGCGGCGGCGCGGAAGGTGTCGCCCGCCGCCAGCATCACACCGTAATCCTGCTCTATGAACAGATGCGCCAGCTTGGCGATGGTCGTCGTCTTGCCCGAGCCGTTGACGCCGATGACCAGGATCACCTGCGGCCGGGGAAAGGCGTCGATCTCCAGCGGGGTGGCGACCTTGGCCAGCGCCTTCTCCACCTCCTCCGCGACGACCAGGCGGATGCCGAGATCCTCCATGTTCCGCTCGAAGCTGCCCTCGGCCAGGCGGGTGCGGATATGGCCCGCCGTTTCGGGGCCCAGGTCGGAGGCGATCAGCGCTTCCTCGATCTCGTCGAGCGTGTCGGCGTTGAGCCGCGCGGTGCCCAGGCCCGCCAGATTGCCGACCAGCCGGTCCGAGGTGCGACGGAAACCGCCGAGCAACTTGTCGTGCCAGGAGGAGGAAGAACTCATGCCAATTGTCCGATCAGATGGGTTTCGGTCGCCGCCGTGACCCGAACGCGGGCGATGCTGCCCGGTTCGGTAGCGGGGGTAAAATGAATATCGGCGAAGTCGGGTGCATGGCCGCGCGTGCCCGGCCGTTCGACCAGCACGTCGCGGACCCGCCCGACCTGGGTGGCCAGCCAGTCGCGGCGGCGACGCGCGGCGGCCTCGCGAAGCCTTGCGGCCCGTTCGCGGCGCAGGGGGTGGGGCACCTGCGGCATCCGCGCGGCGGGTGTGCCGTCACGCGCCGAATAAGGAAAGATATGCGCGTGGACGATATGGGCGTCGTCGATCAGCGCCAGCGTGTCCGCCGCCATCGCATCGTCCTCGGTCGGGAAGCCCGCGATCAGGTCCGCGCCGATCGCGATGTCCGGCCGTGCGGTCAGCAGCCGCTCGACGATCGCCACCGACTGTGCGCGGCTGTGGCGACGCTTCATCCGCTTGAGGATCAGGTCGTTGCCCGCCTGTAGCGAGAGGTGGAGATGCGGCATCACCCGCGCCTCGCCCGTCACCAGTTCGAACAGCCGGTCGTCGATCTCGATCGAGTCGAGCGAGGACAGCCGCAGCCTGGGCAGGGCGGGGACATGGGTCAGGATACGCTCGACCAGCAGGCCCAGGCTGGGCGCGCCGGGCAGGTCATGGCCGTAGCTGGTCAGGTCGACGCCGGTCAGCACGACCTCCCGGTGGCCCAGCTCGACCGCGCGCGCGATGCGGTCGATGATCAGCCCTGCGGGCACCGAGCGGCTGGGCCCGCGTCCCGTCGGGATGATGCAGAAGGTGCATGAATGGTCGCATCCGTTCTGCACCTCGACAAAGGCGCGCGCATGACCCGCAAAGGCGGCGGTCAGGTGCGGTGCGGTCTCGACCACCCGCGACAGGTCGGTCACCAGCATCGGTTCGGAGGAGGCCCAGCTTTCGGGGCGCAGCTTGTCGGCATTGCCCAGCACGCGCGCGACCTCGGGCATGGCGGTAAAGCTCGCCGGGTCGATCTGTGCGGCGCACCCCGTCACCACGATCTGCGCATCGGGCCGGGCTTTGGCCGCGCGGCGGATCGCGGCGCGGGTCTGTTTCACCGCTTCGTTGGTCACGGCGCAGCTGTTGACGACGACCATGTCCCCACGCCCGGCGGCCAGCGCACGGATCGTTTCGCTCTCGGCGATGTTCAGGCGACAGCCCAAACTGATAATCTCTGGTCCAGGGAGGGACGACATGACCGCCGATCTAGGGATGGATGAACGACGTGTCCACGCGGACGCGAAAGCCGTGCTCGACTTCTGGTTCGGACTGGCCCCCGAAAAGCATTTCGCCAAGGACGAAGCGCTCGACCGGACCATCACCGAACGTTTCGGCGTGCTTCGCGATCGGGTGCTGGCGACCCAGGCCATGGGCTGGCGCGACGATCCCGACACGCTGCTGGCGGCGATCCTGCTGCTCGACCAATTTTCGCGCAATCTGCACCGGGACTCCGCCCAGGCCTATGCCGCCGATCCGCTGGCCTTGGCCTTGTGCCTGCACGCGATCGATGCGGGGTGGGAAGACCGCTATCCCTTGGAACGGCTGGCTTTCGTCTACATGCCGCTGATGCATGCCGAATCGCGGGCCATGCAGGATCTGAGCGTCGCCCGCTTCGCGGCGCTGGGGCGGGCGGAAAACCTGGCCTTCGCGCATGATCACCGCGACGTCATCCGTCGGTTCGGGCGCTATCCCAGCCGCAATGCCGTGCTCGGCCGTGCCTCGACCGAGGAGGAACAGGCCTATCTCAGCCAGCCAGGCGCGGGCTGGTAAGCGGCGTCGCCGATGCGCCGACCAGGAGGCGCTTTTCGGCCAGCAACTGCCGCGCCTGCGCCGGGTCGAGCGGTGGGCCATAATGCGGACCCTGACCGTGCGAGCAGCCGATCTGGCGAAGCCGCGCCTCGATCACGGCGTCGCGCACGCCCTTGGCGGCGATCGGCAGGTGCAGGCTGTCACCCAGCTGGACGATGGCCGTCACGATCGCGCAGCAATCCGGGCTGGCGGCCATGTTCCGGATCAGTTCGGCGTCCATCCGGACCCGGTCGAAGGGCAGGGCGCGCAGATGCGCCAGGCTGGAATGGCCGCTGCCGAAATCGTCCAGCGCCAGCGCGATGCCCTGGTTCTTCAGGCTGACGACGATCGACTGGGCCAGCGCCAGACTGGCGAACAGCGCGCTTTCGGTAATCTCGATTTCCAGCCGGTGCGCCGGAAAGCCGCATTCGGTCAGCGTCTTGATGACCTTTTGCGCCAGCCAGGCATCCTGGAACTGCGAGGCGGCGAGCGGGATGGACAGGGTGATCGACGGGTCCCAGTCGCGCGCGGCCGCCATCGCCTGGCGCATCAGGGACAGCGACACCTCGCCGGACAGGCCGCACGCCTCGGCGATCGGCATGAACCGGTCGCTGGTCATCGCGCCCAGCGACGGGTGGTGCCAGTGGCCCGATACCTCGAACCCGGTCAGCCGTCCGGTGCCCAGGTCGATCTGGCCTGCGAACCGGGCGTGGATATCGCCATGGCTCAGGGCGGCGCGCAGATCGGTGATGATCGCGTTGCGCTCGGCCATCGCGTCCTCGAGCGCGGGGGTGAAGGCCAGCGGGCGGCCGTCGCCGCGCGTCTTGGCGGCGATCAGCGCGAGGTCGGCCTGGCGGACCAGCTGGTCGATGGTCGGCTCGCCTTCGTCGATCCGGGTCAGCGCGATGGTCGCACGTGGCGAGAATTCCTGATCGGCCAGCCGCAGCGGCTGGCCCAGCCGGATCGCCAGCCGGTCGGCCAGCCGTTCGATCCGGTCGCGGCTGCGCGGGTCGAAGGGGACGAGGCAGCCGAAACAGTCACCCTCGAACCGGGCGACGATCGCCTCGGACGGTGCCTCGCCACGGATGGTCTTGGCGACATGCTGGAGCAGCGTGTCGCCAGCTTCATGGCCGAGCGCCCCGGCAATGGCCCGGAACCGGTCGATATCGACGAGCAGGAGCGCGATGCCGCGTTGGCGCTGCCCCAGCGACGCGATCATCGCCTGTCCGGCGTCATGGAAATGGCGGCGATTGGACAGGCCGGTCAGCGGATCGCGCTGTTCGGCATCCGGGGTCCGCGACATCCGTGTCGCGGGCAATCGCCAATAGACGATCGTCGATGCCGTCGCCGTCGCGCAGAGCAGGATCTTGGCGGGCAGGTCCATGCCCAGTTCGATCAAGATGATCGCAATCGCCAGCAGGATCGTGCCGCCCGCGATGGCCGCGCTGAACAAGCGCGTGGACGCAGGCATATTGGCAACGATCTGACGCGACCCAGGCATGGGTGGAGGGGGTGACATGGCAGGGGTGTATAATGTGTTAACGGTGGGACCAGCCGCGACGGCGCGGCGGTGGGTGCCCTCGCCCGGCTTGCATGGCGTCACGTTTTCCCATAAGAGCGCACCCAGGTTCCGTTTCGGAATGTGAAGGTGAAGCGCCCGAGGGTGCACGCTGGCCGGCGAGGTTTCGCCCGCCGGCGCTTTTGCGTTTGGACGGTCCGCTTGGATTTTCAGCCGTGACCCTCGGGAATCGGCCGTTATGAGGTAAGGCGATGTTCGACAGCTTGAGCGATCGGCTTGGCGGCGTTTTCGACCGCCTTCGCGGCCGTGGCGCGCTGACCGAGGCGGATGTCCGCACCGCGATGCGCGAAGTGCGCGTGGCGTTGCTGGAAGCCGACGTCGCGCTGCCCGTCGCACGCGATTTCGTCGACAAGATCACCGAACAGGCGATCGGCCAGAACGTCCTGCGTTCGATCACGCCGGGCCAGCAGGTCGTCAAGATCGTCCATGACGGCCTGGTCGCGATGCTGGGCGCGGATGCCAGCGAGCTGCTGCTCGACGTCACGCCGCCCGCCGTCGTGATGATGGTCGGCCTTCAGGGCTCGGGCAAGACCACCACCACCGCCAAGATCGCCAAGCGGCTGTCGAGCGGGGCGATGGGCCGCGATCGCAAGAAGGTGCTGATGGCGTCGCTCGACGTCAATCGCCCCGCCGCGCAGGAGCAGCTGGCGACGCTGGGCACCCAGGTCGAGGTTTCGACCCTGCCGATCATCCAGGGCCAGCAGCCGGTCGAGATCGCGCGCCGCGCGCTGCAGGCCGCCAAGCTGCAGGGCTATGACGTCCTGATGCTCGACACCGCCGGTCGCCTGCACGTCGACCAGGCGCTGATGGACGAGATGAAGGCCGTGGCGGACATCGCCCAGCCCCAGGAAATCCTGCTCGTCGTCGACTCGCTGACCGGCCAGGACGCGGTGAACGTCGCGACCAGCTTCTCCGAGCAGGTGCCGCTGACCGGCGTGGTGCTGACCCGTATGGACGGCGATGCGCGCGGTGGTGCGGCGCTGTCGATGCGTGCGGTCACCGGCAAGCCCATCAAGTTCGCCGGTGTCGGCGAAAAGATGGACGCGCTGGAGGCCTTCCACCCCGAACGTGTCGCGGGCCGCATCCTCGGCATGGGCGACGTCGTGTCGCTGGTGGAACGCGCCGCCGAGACGATCCAGCAGGAAGATGCCGAGCGCATGGCCATGAAGATGGCCAAGGGGCAGTTCGACCTGAACGACCTGCGCGGCCAGCTTCAGCAGATGCGCCGCATGGGCGGGCTGGGCGCGCTGGCGGGCATGATGCCGGGCATGAAGAAGGCGCAGAACGCGCTGAACGATGCCGGTGGCGACAAGATCCTGCTCCGCATGGATGCGATCATCACGTCGATGACGCCCAAGGAGCGCAACAAGCCCGAGCTGGTCAACGCCAAGCGCAAGATCCGCATCGCCAAGGGTTCTGGCACCACGGTGCAGGACGTGAACAAGCTCCTGAAAATGCATCAGGAAATGGCCACGGCGATGAAGAAGATCAAGAAGATGGGCGGCATCAAGGGCATGATGTCGATGCTCGGCAAGGGCGGCCTGGGCGGCCTGGGCAATGCGCTGGGCGGTCCGCAGATGGGCGACATGCTCAACAAGGCGGGCGCCAACGGCCTTCCCGGTGGCGGGCTGGGCGGCATGGGCGGCGGCAAGTCGCCCGACGGCATGCCCAAGCTGCCCCCCGGCTTCGAAAATCTTCTGAAGAAGAAATAACCCCCGCGCCGGACGGAATGCCGGTGAATTTGAACTTTTACTCCAAGGACTGAAATATGGCTCTCAGCATTCGTCTGTCGCGTGGTGGCTCGAAGAAGCGCCCTTACTACCGCATCGTGGTGGCCGACGCCCGTGCGCCGCGCGACGGCAAGTTCATCGAGAAGATCGGCAACTACAACCCGCTCCTCGCCAAGGATAATGACCAGCGCGTGCAGCTCGACGCCGAGCGTGCGAAGCACTGGCTGGCCAATGGCGCACAGCCGACCGATCGCGTTGCCCGCTTCCTGGACGCCGCCGGTGTCCGTGAGCGCGCCGCTCGCAACAACCCGAACAAGGCGAAGCCGGGCGAAAAGGCCACCGAGCGCGCCGAAGAGCGTGCCGAGAAGCTGAAGGCCGCTCAGGAAGCCGCCAACGCTCCGGCCGAAGAAACCGCCGAGGCGTAATCGCTTCCCGCCCCGTACGGACCCCGGTCGATCGCGATCGGGTCCGCGCGGGGCACCGGAAGGCGGGGTCATGCGTTTCCCAAGCCCCATGGCTTTGGAGTATATGCGCATGACCCCGCCGACCGAACCCGATCCCCGGACCGCACCCGACGACCATGACGACGCAACCAACCAAGGCGTCTCCGCGCCAGACCCCGCCGAAGGCGGAAACGACGCCCCAGATGGGGACGGCAACTCGCCCAGCGGGTGAGCCGCGCGTCACGCTGGCGGTGATCATCGGCGCGCACGGCATCACCGGCGAGGTTCGGTTGAAGGTCTTTGCCGACGACCTGTCGGATTATCGTTCGTTCAACGACGGCGCGCTGACGATGAAATCGACGCGCGAGGGTTCGAACGGCGTTATCGCACGCTTTGCCGAGGTCACCGACCGCAACGCCGCCGAGGCGCTGCGCGGCACGGAATTGTCGGTGCCGCGCTCCGCCCTGCCTCCGCTGGAGGATGGCGAATATTATCATGCCGACATTATCGGCCTGTCCGCGATTGCCAGTGATGGCGAGGATCTGGGCCATGTCGCGCTGATCGAGAATTTCGGTGCGGGCGACGTGTTGGAAATCGAGCGTCCCGACGGCCGCCGCTTCATGGTGCCGATGAATGCGCAAGCCGTGCCCGAATGGGGTCAGGACCGCCTGATCGTGGAGCGTAGCTTCATCGCCTGATCGGGCTTTGCGCGTTCAACAGGTTGCGGATCGTCGTGGCGGCAACCCCGGCTTCGCCCATGGCGTGGCCGATCTGATCCAGCCCCTTCACCACATCGCCCGCCGCGAACAGGCCGGGGACCGATGTCCGCTGATGGTCGTCGACCTCCAGGCACCCGCTCGGGTCCGCCTTGGCCCCCGCCGACACCGCCAGTTCCGACCGGATACGCGATCCCATCGCCGGATAGACGCTGTCGAACGCCATCCGCCCGGTTGCCGTGTCGAGTGCGATCCGCTCGCCCTCGATCGCCCAGCCGCCGCACGGGCCGTCGACGCGTGCGATGCCCGCTTCGTCCAGCGCCTTGGCACATTCGGGATCGAGCTCATGCCCCGCGTCCGGCGCGATCAGCGTCACGTCGCGGGTGAACCCGCGCAGGAACAGCGCCTCGCGCATGCCATGGTCGCTGGTGCCGATCACGCCGACCCGCTTGTCGGTGACTTCATAGCCGTCGCAGACCGGGCAATAGCGGATCAGCCCGCGTTCCAGCGCCGGGTCATGGACTTCGGGCAGCAGCTTGCGGGGGCGGTGATTGACGACACCGGTGGCGAGCAGGACGGTGCGCGTCCGATATTCGGCATCATCGGTGACAACCCGGAAATGGCCGTCCTCGGGCCGGACCGCCGTGACCCGGTGGGGCGTGCAATGCGCGCCGTAGCGGCGGGCCTGGTCATGCATCCGCTCGAGCAGCGCCTTGCCGCTGATCCCCTCCGGGAAACCGGCATGGTTGTGGGTGCACGGGATCATGGCCGCCCGGCTCGACCCGCTGTCGAACATATGGATGCGCAGGTGATAGCGGGCGAGATAGATCGCCGCGGTCAGCCCTGCCGGTCCCGCGCCGATGATGATGCAATCGTCCATGGCAGGGCAAAGCGTGAGCGTGCGCAACGTTCCTTGGAGATCGGTCGTCCATCATGTATATACATGGCGTATATACGGAGGTGTCATGGGCAAGGACTATCAGGCCAAGGTCTTCCGATCGGGCAATTCGCTGGCGCTGCGCCTGCCCGCCGCACTGGGGCTGACCGAGGGGACGGAGATGACCCTGCGCGAGGAACAGGGGCGTTACGTGTTCGAACCCGCCCCGGCGCCGCGCAAGACGATCGATCTGACCGGCATTGCGGGGTCGATGCCGTGGCTGAAACCGATCGAGCGGGAAGATTTCGAGATGGAGCCGCGCGCGTTGGATTGGGACGGGAAGCTGATCGGCCGTGATTGAACCGCGCTATCTGCTCGACTCGAACATTTGTATCTATGTCTTGCGCGACGCAGGCGGCCGCGTCGCCAAGCAACTGACGGATTGTGAACCAGGCAGCGCGGTCGCGTCGGCGATCACCTATGCTGAGATTATGAGGGGCCTCGAACATCATGGGGCTGCGGCCATCGCGGTCTTTGACCGCTTTTTCGAGCGCGTGCCGATATTGCCGTTCGACCAACGTGCCGCCTCGGCCTATGCAACGATTCCGTTTCGGCGCGGGCGGTTCGATCGGCTGATCGGTGCCCATGCCCTGGCGACTGGGCTGACGCTGGTCACCAACAACGAAGCCGACTTCGCCGACATCCCCGGCCTGACCATCGAGAACTGGACGCTGTGACCTTTCGCGCAACGATATTGACGCTCTACCCGGAGATGTTTCCCGGACCGCTGGGCCATTCGCTGGCGGGGCGGGCGCTGCGCGAGGATCGCTGGGCGCTGGAGACGGTGCAGATCCGCGACTTCGCCACCGACAAGCATCGCTCGGTCGACGACACACCCGCCGGGGGCGGGGCAGGCATGGTGTTGCGCGCGGATGTGCTGGCGGCAGCGGTGGATTCGGTGGCCGACGACCGGCCCGTGCTGGCGATGACGCCACGAGGCCGTCCGCTCACCCAGCCGCGTGTTCGCGAACTGGCGGCGGGGCCGGGCATCACCGTCCTGTGCGGCCGGTTCGAGGGCTTCGACGAGCGCCTGTTCGAGGCGCGCGGTATCGAGCAGGTGTCGATCGGCGACTATATCCTGTCGGGCGGCGAGATGGGGGCGCTGGTGCTGCTCGACGCTTGCGTTCGGCTGCTTCCCGGCGTAATGGGCGCGGCTTCCAGTGGAGTCGAGGAAAGCTTCGAAAGCGGCCTTCTCGAATATCCGCAATATACCCGTCCCGCCGAGTGGGAAGGGCGTATGATCCCTGAAGTGCTGCGATCGGGGGATCATGCGAAAATCGCGAAATGGCGTCATGCCATGGCTTGCGAGGATACACGGTCAAGGCGGCCGGACCTTTGGGAACGTCATGAGGGCGTTCGGGTCGGTCGCCCTCTGGCGCGCGGCGACGATTGAGGAATAGTGTCATGAACGTGATCCAGCAGATCGAAGCTGAGCAGATCGCCAAGTTCAACGAGACGAAGAAGATCCCGGAATTCCGCCCCGGCGACACGCTGAAGGTCGGTGTGAAGGTCGTCGAAGGCGAGCGTACCCGCGTCCAGTTCTATGAGGGCGTCTGCATCGCCCGCTCGAACAAGGGCATGGGCTCGTCGTTCACCGTCCGCAAGATCTCCTTCGGTGAGGGCGTGGAGCGCGTCTTCCCGCTCTACTCGCCGAACGTCGACTCGATCGATGTCGTCCGCAAGGGCGCCGTGCGTCGTGCCAAGCTGTACTATCTGCGTGGCCGCACCGGCAAGTCGGCGCGTATCGCCGAGCGTCGCGACACGCGTCCGGCCAAGGGCACCGCTGCCGCCGAGTAATCGGTGCGGCGAACCCCTTTGCGGTTCGACAGGAAAGGGCGGTGGCACCAGGTGCCGCCGCCCTTTTTCTTTGGCATTGCCTCCGCCTAGGTTCGGTCTTGCGTGAAGCCCAAGGTGGTATGGCGGACGGAGGGGGTGGCTTCTGGCTCGGCTCGGGCCGAACGGATGGCGCGGCGTGATCTGGCAATACCATAGCCGCGCGAGTGCCTGCCGTGGTCCGGCAAAAATGTCGCCCCCAGGTCAGCCTGAGGGATCACACGGCTGGCGGGGGTAGGACCGACGCCCCTATTCCCGGTCGGTCCACAGCAGGGCCGCCTACCCGCCGAAATTATACAGCCACATCCTTGGCTCACCCGTAGGTTGCGGCTTTCCGTCCAGTCGCCTGGCCTTGAAAAGGTGGACGGGTTGCAGGATCATCTGCCCTTTCATCGCATCCTGACCGCCGCCCGAGGGCTTGGCGAGGATCTTCTTCACCGTGTCCATGCCTGCGACCACATGGCCGAACGCGGCATAACCGTCATAGCCGGGCCGTGCGTCCAGGCCGGGCGCGGGGCCGACGGTGATGACGAAATTGCCGCCCGCCGATTGTGGCGTCGCCCCGCGCGCCATCGAGATCGCACCGTCGAGATGCTTGATCCCGGTCTTGGCCGTCGTTTCCAACGGGAAGGGGGGCAGGATACGGCGAGCGTCGGTGCGGATACCGCCCTGGACGAAGCCCTTTTTCGGATCACGCTTGTCGCGCGCGGTGCGATAGAAGACCGTCCCGTCGAAGCGACCGTCATCGACATAGGCGAGGAAGTTCTTGGTCGTCGCGGGCGCCCGGCGCGCGTCGAGCGCGACGACGATCGGGCCTTCGGACGTATCGATCCTTACCCGGACATAGCCGGGGCGGGGGACATTCTGGTTCGCAGGCGCGGCGGCGGTCAGCAGCGCAAGGAGCGGGAGCAGGCATTTCATGTGGCGGGATTATCGCCCCCGGCCGCGATTGTGGAGCCCTAACCCACGGGATGCGCCGAGTGGCGGCACCGATCAGACCGCCAGATCGCGCGTGAAGAACTGGTTATGCGGACTGGGCTGATAATCGGCGAAAGCGCCGCAGGACTGGAAGCTGGCGCTGCGGTAAAGCTTGACGGCGGGCTGGTATGGCGCAGTCGTTCCCGTCTCCAGGCTGATCCGATCATAGTCGCGGCGCTGCGCTTCCGCGATGACATGATCGAGTAGCGCACGGCCGATACCACGGCCCAGAAAGCCAGGCGCGACCCGCATGGACTTCACTTCGCCATGCCGGGTGTCCAACTGCTTGAGCGCGGCGAAACCGGCCAGCGTAGCGCCGTCCCAGATCGTCCAGAAGGAAATGCAGGGGGCGGCCAGCGCGGAGGCGTCAAGCGCGAAGGAAAATTCTTCCGCATCGCCGCGCATGTCGCGAAGGTGATAGGCGAGCAGATCGCCGACATGCGGCGCGGTCGGATCGTCCAGTCGAATATCCATGTCACTCCCCTGGCCCAGCGCGATTGGCTCGCGAGCGACCAGTCTATCGCGGTTCGGGCGGGGGCGACATGTCATGGTCCACAAAAAAGCCGCCGACCAGGTGGTCGACGGCTTCTTCTATCCGCTCCCGCGACCTTACTGGTCGAGGAAGCTGCGCATCTTGCGGCTGCGGCTGGGGTGCTTCAACTTGCGCAGCGCCTTAGCCTCGATCTGGCGGATACGCTCGCGGGTCACGCTGAACTGCTGCCCGACCTCTTCCAGAGTATGGTCGGTGTTCATGCCGATGCCGAAGCGCATGCGCAGCACGCGCTCCTCGCGCGGGGTGAGCGAGGCCAGGACGCGGGTGACCGTTTCCTTCAGGTTGGCCTGGATCGCCGCGTCCACCGGGATGACTGCGTTCTTGTCCTCGATGAAGTCGCCCAGGTGCGAATCCTCCTCGTCGCCGATCGGCGTTTCGAGCGAGATCGGCTCCTTGGCGATCTTCATCACCTTGCGCACCTTCTCCAGCGGCATGGAGAGGCGCTCGGCCATCTCCTCCGGCGTCGGCTCGCGGCCCTGCTCGTGCAGGAACTGGCGGCTGGTGCGGACCAGCTTGTTGATCGTCTCGATCATGTGGACCGGGATACGGATGGTCCGCGCCTGATCGGCGATCGAACGGGTGATCGCCTGACGAATCCACCACGTCGCATAGGTGCTGAACTTGTAGCCGCGGCGATATTCGAACTTATCGACCGCCTTCATCAGGCCGATATTGCCCTCCTGGATCAAATCCAGGAATTGCAGGCCGCGATTGGTGTATTTCTTGGCGATGGAGATGACGAGGCGCAGATTGGCCTCGACCATTTCCTTCTTGGCGATCCGCGCCTCGCGCTCGCCCTTCTGCACCATGTTCACGATGCGGCGGAATTCGGTCAGCGCCATGCCGGTCTGCTGCGAAATCTCGGCGATCTCGCTGCGGATGCGGTCGACGGTGGCGGCTTCGTTGGTGGCGAAGTTGCCCCACTTCTTGTCCAGCCCGCGCACCGTGTCGAGCCAGTTCTCGTCCAGCTCGTGACCCAGATAGCGGTCGAGGAAGTCCTTGCGGTTGACCTTGTGCCGCTCGGCCAGACGCAGCATCTGGCCACCCAGCGCGGTCAGGCGACGGTTATAGGCATAGAGCTGATCGACCAGATACTCGATCTTGGCATTGTGGAACTGGACGCTCTCGACCTCGGCGGTCAGCTCTTCGCGCAGCTTGTGGTACTTGCGTTCCTCGGCCGCCGACAGCTCACCGCCCAGCGCCATGGATTCCAGGCGCTGCTGCTGGATCTTCGAGAATTTCTTGTAGATCGCGGTGATGTTGGCGAACTTCTCCAGCGCCTGCGGCTTGAGCGTTTCCTCCATCTGGGCGAGCGAAAGGGTGTTGTCCTCTTCCTCGTCCTCGGCACGGGGGCCGCGACGCTCGCCGCCCTCGCCATCTTCCTCGTCGACCGAGGGTTCCTCGGGCTCTTCTTCTTCCTTGAACTGGGGACCGGCGTTCTTGGCGCTGATCTCGCCATTGTCGTCCTCGTCCTCCTCGCCCAGATTTTCCGGGCCGGCGTCCTTGGACAGCATGGCGTCGAGATCCAGGATCTCGCGCAGCTGCATCGTGCCTTCGTTCAGCGCGGTCGACCAGTCGATGATCGCGTTGAAGGTGATCGGGCTTTCGCACAGCCCCAGGATCATCGTGTCGCGACCCGCCTCGATCCGCTTGGCGATGGCGATCTCGCCCTCGCGCGACAGCAGTTCCACCGCGCCCATCTCGCGCAGGTACATGCGGACCGGATCGTCGGTGCGATCGACGGTTTCCTTCTTCTTGGCTTCCGGCTGCGGCCCGGCATCGGCGTCGCCGTCCGTGGTCTCGGCGTCGTCGGCCTCCTCCTCGGTCTCGCCGTCCTCGCCCTGTTCCTCATTCTCGACGATATTGACGCCCATCTCGTTGAGGGCGGCCATGATATCCTCGAGCTGGTCGGAGGACATCTGGTCCTGCGGCAGCGCTTCGTTCAACTGGTCGTACGTGATGTAGCCGCGCTTCTTGGCGCGCGCGATCAACTTCTTGATCGACGCTTCGTTCAGGTCGATCAGCGGCGCATCGCCCGTTTCCGTGGTGTCGGTCGTATCCGCCGCCATATTCGCCTTCGCCATCAAATGCCCTCAGGGTTTCGTGCCCGGCCTCTGTCACACCGCTCGCCGTGGATGCAAGCGGGTGAGGGGACCGTGCGCAATTTTCCAGTGTGGGCGTGGTCCGCCCAATATGCCCCGGATATGGGGCGGGAGAGTTGCCGTATCAAGCGGCCTCTCCGGCTTGCTTGTCCGCCAGCTCTCTCGCATTCTCCAGCCAGCGATAGAGATGGTCGAGCGACTGGGCATGCGCGGCGTGGCACCGCGTCTGCTCGGCAAAGCGATCCTCGGTCATGTCGGCCTGGAACGCCTCGACCGCGCGTTCGCGGTTTTGCCGCGTCTCGCTTTCCTCCAGCATCACCTCGATGACCTTTTCCAGGTCGCGCACCGCGATGGCGGGGTCGGACAATTTGCTGAAGAAGCTGAACGCCAGGTCGCGGGTATAGTCGCGCGCGTCGATCGGATGGACGTCGGTGGTCGCCATGATCTGTTCGATCAGGCTTTCCGCCTCGGCGGCGTCCTTGCGCGCCAGATGCGGGTCATTGACCGCCGCGTCGAGCAGATGGTGCCGCCAGTCGTTGAGATAGCGGTCGCCCATATCCAGCCGGCTGATCTCGTCCATATAGCGGCACAGGACATGCGGATAGCGCATCAGGCCGAGCAGGACGGCGCGGCGCAGGCTGTATTCGACGCCGCGCCCGACATGGCGATTGGCCTCGGCCACCGCCTGGTGCACCGCCGCCGCATTGGCGCGGCGAATGCCGAAGACGTCGAAATAGCGCGACATCAGCGCGCGCTTATATTCGTAGGCCAGATCCTTGTGCGGGATCTGCTGCGCCAGTTCCTCCAGCCGCTGCTTCAGTGCGGCGCGGCCCTCTGGCGTGTCGGTCTGCGCCTGGGCGATCTCCGACTGCCACAGCAATTCGCTGAGCGGCGTCGCGCGGGTTAGCACCGCCTCGAAACCCGCCGCACCCTTTTCCTGGACGAGGTCGTCGGGGTCCTGGCCCTGCGGCAGGGTGACGAAGGACAGGCTGCGTCCCGGCTGGAGCAAGGGCAGCGCGCGGTGCGCGGCGCGGATCGCGGCCTTCTGCCCCGCCGCATCGCCGTCGAAGCACAGCGTGGGCACGTCGACCATGCGCCACAGCCGTTCCAGCTGATGCTCGGTCAGCGCGGTGCCGAGCGGCGCGACCGCCTCGGCGATCCCGGCCTGGGCCAGGGCGATGACGTCCATATAGCCCTCGACCACCAGCACGCGGCCGGACTTGCGCACGGCGGAGGCGGCGCGGTCGAGATTGTAGAGCGTGCGCCCTTTGTCGAAGAGCGGGGTGTCGGGCGAGTTGAGGTATTTCGGCTCGCCGTCGCCGATGATCCGGCCGCCGAACGCGATGACCCGGCCGCGCGCGTCGCGGATCGGGATCATCAACCGGCCGCGGAACCGGTCATAGGGGTCCTTGCCGTCGACCTTGATCAAGAGCCCACACTCGATCAGCGCCGGGTCGCCATACTCCTTCAGCGCGGCCTTCAGCTTGCCACGGCTGTCGGGCGCGAAGCCCAGGCCGAAGGCGCGTGCCGTATCGGGCGTAACGCGGCGACGGGTCAGCAATTCGCGCGCGTCACCGCCCGACAGGCCACCCAGCTGTTCGGAGAACCAGCCGGCCGCATCGGCCATCGCGTCGTGCAGCCCCTTGGCGCGCTCGGCCTTTTGCGCGGCGCGGCGGTCCTGCTCGGGCATGTCGAGCCCGGCGACCTGCGCCAGTTCCTTGACCGCGTCGATAAAGGGTAGGCCGCGCTGATCGGTCATCCAACGGATGGCATCGCCATGCGCCGAGCAGCCGAAGCAATGGTAGAAGCCCTTGTCGTCGTTGACGTAGAAGCTGGGCGTCTTTTCGTTATGGAAAGGGCAGCAGCCCTTATATTCCCGGCCCGCCTTTTGCAGCTTCACCGTCTTGCCGATCAACGCCGACAGGCTGGTCCGAGCGCGAAGCTCGTCAAGGAATTGCGGGGTCAGGCTCATGGCGTCCTCGCGATTATAATTTGTAGCGGGATGGGGGTGTTTTGGCAAGGGGTTGGGGGTGCGGACGGTCCGGGATTACCCTCCCCTCGATCCCCTCCCGCCTGCGGGAGGGGAAGCGTTTGAGGCGGGGGCACCGCTTTCTCCTTATCCCAACAGGCTCCCCTCCCGCAGGCGGGAGGGGCTGGGGGAGGGCTTCTCCGCAAGCGCACGTTCGATGGTTTGGACGACGCCCTCGAGATTGCCCAGAACTTCGTTGTTCCAGAAGCGGATGACGCGCCAGCCCTGGGCTTCGAGATAACGCGTGCGCCCTTCGTCATAGGCGGCACGTTCATCATGCTGGCCGCCGTCCACTTCGACGATCAGCTTTTCGGATCGGGCGGCGAAGTCGGCGATGTAGGGGCCTACCGGCACCTGCCGGTTGAACCGGACACCCGCGATCTGGCGTCTCGATAGCGCCCGCCACAACCGGCGCTCGGCGTCAGTCGGGTTGAGGCGGAGTTCACGCGCTTGCCGCGTAGGTCTGCCCTCGCGGAAGGGGCGGGGGCCCTCCCCTCGGTCCCCTCCCGCCTGCGGGAGGGGATGCGCACTTTGGGGAGGGCAGTTTTCTCCCCATGCCGTTCGCGGCTCCCCTCCCGCAGGCGGGAGGGGTTGGGGGAGGGGGCCACGCTCGCGATCGAAACCCCGCACCAGCCCCACTCCCCAACCTTACGCCAGCGAAGCCTTCACCAACCCGCTCGCCTTGCTCATATCCAGCACCGCCGCATGCCGCGCCTTCAGCTCGGCCATCACCCGGCCCATGTCCTTCATCCCGCTCGCGCCGATCTCCGCCTTGATCGCCTCGATCGCGGCCTTGGTCTCGTCCTCGGTCAGCGTCTGGGGCAGGAAGCGTTCGATCACCGCGACCTCGGCCTTTTCGGCGTCGGCCAGTTCCTGGCGGCCGCCCTGTTCGTACATCGCGATCGATTCGCGGCGCTGCTTGACCATCTTCTGCAGCACTTCGATCACGACCATGTCGTCGTCGGCGGGCGCGGTTCCGGTGCGGAGTTCGATGTCGCGGTTCTTGATGGCGGCCTGGATCAGGCTGATCGCCGCGCGGCTTTCCTTGTCGCCGGCCTTCATGGCGGCCACCTGCGCGGCCTTGATGTCGTCGCGAATCATGTTTTGTCCGTCTTGTCTGAAAGGCGGGACGATAGCGCAGGGAAGCATTTCCGTGAACCGGTTGACGCGAACGCCCGATGGCCCTAGCGGACGCCACTTAGCGACATTGCAGACATTTTAGCAGGAGTGCCCGCCGATCATGGCCGACGCCAAGCCATTCGCCATGCCTGAAAAGCCTGAAGGCGCCACGGGCGTCCTCGTTCTGGCGAGCGGAGACGTGTTATGGGGACGCGGTTTCGGCGTCGAGGGTGATGCCGTCGGCGAGGTGTGCTTCCACACCGCGATGACCGGCTATCAGGAGATCATGACCGATCCGTCCTTCGCGGGGCAGATCATCACCTTCACCTTCCCGCATATCGGCAATGTCGGGGCCAACCCCGACGATATCGAGGCGGACGCGCCGCACGCGCTGGGCATGATCGTCCGCGAGGATCCGACCGCCCCGTCGAACTTCCGCGCGATGGAGAACCTGGCCGGGTGGATGGCGCGGCACAACCGCATCGGTCTGGCGGGCATCGACACCCGCGCGCTGACCCGCCGCATCCGCGCAGGCGGCGCGCCCAACGGCGTTATCGCCCATTCGGCCGCCGGTGAGTTCGACATCGCCGCGCTGCTGGAGAAGGCGCGCGCCTGGCCGGGGCTGGAGGGCATGGACCTCGCCAAGGACGTGTCGACCGAGCTGCATTATGGCTGGGGCGAAACCCGCGAGGGCGGCCTGTGGCGGCTGGGCTTCGGTTATGCCGGGGCCGAGGGCGCGGATCGCCCGCACGTCGTCGCGATCGATTATGGCAGCAAGCACAACATCTTCCGCAACTTGGTCCAGGCCGGTGCGAAGGTGTCGGTGGTCCCCGCCACCGCGTCCTATGAGGATGTGATGGCGCTGAACCCGGACGGCATCTTCCTGTCCAACGGCCCCGGCGATCCGGCGGCGACGGGCGACTATGCGGTGCCGGTGATCCGCCAGCTGCTCGACACCGGCAAGCCGCTGTTCGGCATCTGCCTCGGCCATCAGCTTCTGGGTCTGGCGGTGGGCGCCAAGACCAGCAAGATGCACCAGGGGCATCGCGGTGCGAACCACCCGGTCAAGCGCCTGTCCGACGGTCTGGTCGAGATCACCAGCATGAACCACGGCTTCGCGGTCGAGCGCGAGACGCTGCCCGCCAATGCGCGCGAGACGCATGTGTCGCTGTTCGACGGGTCGAATGCGGGGCTTGAGCTGACCGACCGCCCGGCCTTCTCGGTCCAGTACCACCCCGAAGCCTCGCCGGGGCCGCAGGACAGCTTCTATCTGTTCGAGCGGTTTGTGGGGTCGCTTCGGAAATGAGCCTGTTGCTCGCACTTGCCTTGCAGGTCGCGGCGCAACCGACCCGGCCTCCGCGTCCGGTGAGTCAGGCTGACCTGAACGCCATGGCCGACGCTTGCCGTGCGCCGCGCAGCTGGCTGGTGCTCAGGGGCCGCGAGGTCGTATTTCGGGGAAGCCCGAATGCCGATTTCACCAAGATTGAGTGCGTGCTCAAAAAAGTCAGCGCAGTCGTGCCGATGAACAAGATCGGCTTCATCGGCAACGCACCAGCTTCGGAAGAAAAGTAATGCCAAAACGCACCGACATCTCATCCATCCTCGTGATCGGGGCTGGCCCGATCGTCATCGGCCAGGCGTGCGAGTTCGATTATTCGGGCACGCAGGCGATCAAGGCCCTGAAGGAAGAGGGCTATCGCATCGTCCTGGTCAATTCCAACCCGGCGACGATCATGACCGATCCCGAGCTGGCCGACGCGACCTATGTCGAGCCGATCACGCCCGCGGTCGTCGCCAAGATCATCGAGAAGGAGCGCCCCGACGCCGTCCTGCCGACCATGGGCGGCCAGACCGCGCTGAACACCGCGCTGGCGCTGTTCGAGGACGGCACGCTGGAGAAGTTCGGCGTCCAGATGATCGGCGCCGATGCCGAGGCGATCGACAAGGCCGAGGACCGTCAGAAGTTCAAGGTGGCGATGGAGAAGATCGGGCTGGAATCCGCCCGCTCGGCCATCGCGCATACCGAAGCCGAAGCGCTGGAGGGCCTGGAGAAGGTCGGCCTGCCCGCGATCATCCGTCCCAGCTTCACGCTGGGCGGCACCGGCGGCGGCGTTGCGTATAACCGCGAGGAATTCATCGCGATCGTCCGCGCCGGGCTCGACGCCTCGCCGACGACCGAGGTGCTGATCGAGGAATCGCTGCTCGGTTGGAAGGAATATGAGATGGAGGTCGTGCGGGATCGCAACGACAATTCCATCATCATCTGCTCGATCGAGAATATCGATCCGATGGGCGTCCATACCGGCGACTCGATCACCGTCGCGCCCGCGCTGACCCTGACCGACAAGGAATATCAGATCATGCGCAACGCCAGCCTGGCGGTGCTGCGTGAGATCGGCGTGGAGACGGGCGGCTCGAACGTGCAGTTCGCGGTCAATCCGAAGGACGGCCGCCTGATCGTCATCGAGATGAACCCGCGCGTGTCGCGTTCGTCGGCACTGGCGTCGAAGGCCACTGGCTTCCCGATCGCCAAGGTCGCGGCCAAGCTGGCGGTGGGCTATACGCTGGACGAGATCGACAACGACATAACCGGCGCGACCCCGGCTTCGTTCGAGCCGACGATCGACTATGTCGTCACCAAGATCCCGCGCTTCGCCTTTGAGAAGTTCAAGGGCTCCGAGCCCTATCTTTCGACCGCGATGAAGTCGGTCGGCGAGGTGATGGCGATCGGCCGCAACATCCATGAATCGATGCAGAAGGCGCTTCGTGGCCTGGAGACGGGCCTGAGCGGCTTCAACGATGTCGAGCATCTGGTGGGTGCGCCGCGTGCCGAGATCGAGGCGGCGCTGGCTAAAGCGACCCCGGACCGGTTGCTGGTCGCGGCGCAGGCGTTGCGCGAAGGCTTCACCGTCGCCGAGGTCCATGCGATCGCCAAATATGATCCCTGGTTCCTGGAACGGATCGCCGAGATCGTCGCGGCCGAAGCGGAAGTCATGGCAAACGGCCTGCCGCAGGACGCGGCGGGCATGCGCCACCTGAAGTCGATGGGTTTCTCCGACAAGCGGCTCGCCTATCTGGCGCTGCAATCGGCGAACCTGCGCGGCATGGATCGCGGCATCGCGCGCGGTTCGGGCCTGATCCACGAAGTCGTCAAGATGATGACCGGTGGCGTGACCGAGCAGGAGGTGCGCGAGCATCGCCAGAAGCTGGGCGTGCGTCCGGTCTTCAAGCGGATCGACACCTGCGCGGCCGAGTTCGACGCCAAGACGCCGTACATGTACTCGACCTACGAAGCCCCGACCTTCGGCGAGCCCGAGGACGAGGCGGTGCCGAGCGACCGCAAGAAGATCGTCATCCTGGGCGGCGGTCCGAACCGGATCGGGCAGGGCATCGAGTTCGACTATTGCTGCTGCCACGCCTGCTTCGCGCTGGCGGATGCGGGCTATGAGACGATCATGGTCAACTGCAACCCGGAAACGGTCAGCACCGACTATGACACCTCGGACCGGCTGTATTTCGAGCCGCTGACCGCCGAGGACGTGCTCGCGATCCTGGACGTCGAGAAGTCGAAGGGCGAGCTGGTCGGCGTGATCGTGCAGTTCGGCGGCCAGACCCCGCTGAACCTCGCCCGCGCGCTGGAAGCGGCCGGTATCCCGATCCTGGGCACCAGCCCCGACGCCATCGACCTGGCCGAGGACCGCGAGCAGTTCGCCGCACTGGTTGACAAGCTGAAGCTGCACCAGCCCAAGAACGGCATCGCGCGGAGCCGTGAGGAAGCGCTGATCGTCGCCGAGCGAGTCGGCTATCCGGTGCTGATGCGCCCCAGCTTCGTGCTGGGCGGCCGCGCCATGGAGATCGTCGACGGGCCGCAGCAGCTGGAGGATTATATCCAGACGGCGGTGCAGGTGTCGGGCGACGCGCCGGTGCTGATCGACCAGTATCTGCGTGACGCGATCGAGGTGGACGTGGATGCGATCTGCGACGGCGACCAGGTCGTCGTGGCGGGTGTGCTCCAGCATATCGAGGAAGCGGGCGTCCATTCGGGCGACTCCGCCTGCTCGCTGCCGCCCTACAGCCTGTCGGCGGAAATCATCGCCGAGATCGAGCGCCAGACCGAGGCGCTGGCGCGCGGCCTGAACGTGCGCGGCCTGATGAACATCCAGTTCGCGGTGAAGGATGGCCAGGTCTATCTGATCGAGGTCAATCCGCGCGCCAGCCGGACCGTGCCCTTCGTCGCCAAGGCGATCGGCACGCCCATCGCCAAGATCGCCGCGCGCGTCATGGCGGGCGAGAAGCTGGCCGACCTGCCGCAGATCAACCGCCACATCGATTATTATGCGGTCAAGGAAGCGGTCTTCCCGTTCGCGCGCTTCCCCGGCGTCGATCCGGTGCTGTCGCCCGAAATGAAGTCGACCGGTGAGGTCATGGGCATCGACCCCGACTTCACCACGGCGTTCGCCAAGTCGCAGCTGGGGGCGGGCACCGTCCTGCCGACCGAAGGCGCGGTCTTCATCAGCGTGAAGGACGGCGACAAGGAACAGATCGTTCCCGCTGCGCGGATGCTGGCGGAGGCGGGCTTCGCCATCGTCGCGACGGGCGGCACCGCCGATTATCTCGACCGGGCCGGTGTCACGGTCGAGAAGATCAACAAGGTGGCGCAGGGGCGGCCGCATATCGTCGACCGGATCAAGGACGGCGGCATCACCCTGATCTTCAACACGACCGAGGGATGGCAGAGCCTGAAGGACTCCAAGCCGATCCGTCAGGCGGCGCTGGGACAGAAGATTCCGTACTTCACCACGGCCCCCGCCAGCGTCGAAGCGGCGAAGGCGATTGCGGCCGCAGGCACCCGTGGTCTTGAAGTACGCCCCTTGCAATCCTACTATTCCCGTTCGCACAACTGATCCCGACATGAGAACATGATGTGCTGGCGGACCGCCCTCCCCTTGGGGAGGGCGGTCCGTACCGGGAATGCGTATGGAATTGGGGACTAGGAATATGGCGACCGTCGAAAAGATGCCGATGCTCCAGGAGGGCTATGACAAGCTCACCCAGGATCTGCGGCGTCTGAAAGAAGAGCGGCCGCTGATCGTCGACGCGATCGAGGAAGCGCGTGCACACGGCGACCTGTCCGAAAACGCCGAATATCACGCGGCCAAGGAACGGCAGGGCCAGGTCGAGGCGACGATCGCCGACATCGAGGACAAGCTGAGCCGTGCGCAGATCATCGACCCGAAGGACCTGTCGGGCGACAAGATCGTGTTCGGTGCGACCGTCACGCTGCTCGACGAGGACGACAAGCCGATCAAGTATCAGATCGTCGGCCAGACAGAGGCGGACGCCAAGACCGGCCGGATCAGCTACAACTCGCCGCTCGGCCGTGCGCTGATCGGGCGCAAGCTGGACGAAGAGGTCGAAGTGACGGTGCCGTCGGGCGACCGCTACTACGTCGTCAACAAGATCGAATTCATCTGATCCGATGAATTGGGCAGCGGCACGGGCGACTACGGCCATTGCGGTCGTCACGGCGGCCGTGTCGCTGATCCTCATAGTGACCGGCATGGTGCCGGATGCGGCGGTCGCGGGCGGTTTCATCCCCCTGCGCTTCGAGGGCGCGGCGTTGCCCCCCGATTTCGGCTTTGCGGTGCCGACCGTGCTGACCCCGCTGAGCGCGACGCTGATCCATGGCGGGTTCGCGCATATCGCCTTCAATCTCGTGATGCTGGTCTATTGCGGCGCGCAGACCGAACGCGCGCTGGGCTCGCGCGGGATTGTGGTGCTGTATGTCGTCGGGGCTTATGCCGCGGCGATGGCGCAATATTTTCCCGAACCGGGCTCACCCATGCCGATGATCGGCGCGAGCGGCGCGATTTCGGCGATCGTCGGGGCCTATGCGCTGCTGTTCGGGCGGCGGCGTGCGACCAGGGGTATTGCCGGGCTGTCCGCCGAGTTCACCCATGTCCTGTGGCTGGCGGCGGGATGGATCGGCATCCAGCTGTTGCTCGGTTATGCCGGCATGGGGATGGGCGCGATCGCGGTCGCCGCGCATATCGGCGGCTTCATCGCCGGGCTGGCCTTTGCCAAGCCGTTGCTGTTGTGGCGCTATCGTCACGCCTGAGGTGAGGCGCATCCCCACCCTCCGTTCAACCTAAGCGTCGTCGAAGGTCACGTCCGGACCTAGCCCTACGCGGGGCCTCACGCGGGCGATAAGCCCGGCCCAAGTCGTCTACCCGTGCACTTCGACTTCGCTCGGTGTGAACGGCGGGTAGGTGATTTGGCGAATGAGTGGAGAGGCAGGGTGGCCCTACCACTCCGCCAAAGCGAAGTCGAAGGCCGTGCCCCCGACTTCGCCTGGCCACACATCAGCCCAGCGTCGGCTCGAGCAGGCGGTGCAGGTGCACCACGACGAACTTCATTTCGGCATCGTCGACGGTGCGCTGTGCGGCGGCACGCCATGCCTTTTCGGCGCTGGCATAGTCCGGAAATACGCCGACCACTTCCAGCTCGGCGGGGTTGACGAAGTCGAGGGTCTGCGGATCGCTGACGCGGCCGCCGAACACGAGGTGCAGCTTGCTCATGGTGTCTCCTGAGGATTTGCTCCGTTCCCTAGCGGCAAGCGTCGTGCGATTGAAGACGCTGTTTCGCCTCGGCCACGCTTTGTCATGGTGATTTGGCTCATAATCCTTTGGGTCATGGCGATTGGCAGGTGTCGCCATTCCATCCTAGGGAGGGCGGCATGACCCATGAGCATGTTTCGTCTTACGACATCGTCATCGTCGGCACCGGTCATGCGGGCGCGCAGGCCGCGATCGCGTTGCGGCAGGAGGGGTTCGGCGGAACCATCGCCCTGATCGGCGAGGAAGCGTTCGCGCCCTATGAGCGGCCGCCGCTGTCCAAGGAATATCTGGCGGGCGACAAGCCGTTCGAGCGGTTGCTGATCCGCCCCGAACGCTTCTGGGCCGAGCGCGACGTCGCGCTGCGGCTGGGAGAGCGGATCGTCGCGGTCGATGCCGAGGCGCGATGCGTCACGAGCGATGCGGGCGCGGTGATCGCCTATGATCGGCTGATCTGGGCAGCCGGGGGCCATGCGCGGCGGCTGTCGTGCGACGGGCACGACCTGGTGGGCGTCCATTCGGTCCGCACCCGCGCCGATGTCGACCGGCTGATCGCCGAGCTGCCTTCGGTCCGCGAGGTGGTGGTGATCGGCGGCGGCTATATCGGGCTGGAGGCCGCAGCCGTGCTGACCAAGTTCGGCAAGGCGGTGACCATCGTCGAGGCGCAGGACCGGGTGCTCGCACGGGTGGCGGGCGAGGCGCTGTCGCGCTTCTACGAGGACGAGCACCGCGCGCACGGCGTCACCGTCCGGCTGAACGACAGCGTGACCTGTATCGAGGGGCAGGGGCGCGTGACCGGGGTGCGGCTGGCCGATGGGACGGTCATCCCGGCGCAGATGGCGATCGTCGGTATCGGCATCATACCCGCCGTCGCGCCATTGATCGCCGCCGGGGCCGCCGGTGACAATGGCGTGCTGGTCGATGCGCAGGGGCGTACCAGCCTGGAGCATGTCTTTGCGATCGGCGACTGCGCGGCGCACGCCAACGACTTTGCGGACGGCGCGGTGATCCGCCTGGAATCGGTGCAGAACGCCAACGACCAGGCGACCGTCGTCGCGCGCACGATCGTCGGGCGCGACGTGGCCTATCATTCGGTGCCGTGGTTCTGGTCGAACCAGTATGACCTGAAGCTGCAGACGGTCGGCCTGTCGAGCGGCCATGACCGGGCGATCCTGCGCGGCGATCCGGCAACGCGCAGCTTCTCGATCGTCTATCTGCGGCAGGGGCGCGTCATCGCGCTCGACTGCGTCAATGCGATGCGCGACTTCGTGCAGGGCAAGGCGTTGGTGGCGGGCGCGGCGATGATCCCCGAGGAAGCGCTGGCCGATGCCGCCCGGCCGCTGAAAACGCTCTGGCCTGCGGACTGACGCCAGGGTTCCTGTACGCAAACAGAGATGTTGTAACATACCGATTGTGGCGATATGCGCCCCCCCCACGGGAGAAATGCATGTCCATCTTTATCATGCCGAGGGGGTTTCGGCTGACGTCTTCGGCGCTCGCCTTGTTGATGCTGGCGACACCGGCGCTTGCCCAGCAGGAGCAAGCCCGCGACACGGTGCCGGACGATCACGGCGATATCGTCGTGCTGGGAACGCGATCGGATCGGGATTCGACGCTGGGCTCGGATCTGTTGACCCGGCGCATGTCGCAATCGAGCCGGTCGCTGGAGCGCGACCTGCTGGTCGCCAACGGCACCTATCGCCTGTCCGACGCGCTGGAACTGTTCAGCGGGGTCAGCCAGCAGAATAATCGCGGCGGTTTCCTCGACAATTTCGCGATCCGCGGCTTTCTGGGCACGCCGGACGGCGGGGCGGAATATTATATCGACGGCTTCCTCGCCAATCGCGGCCTGGCCCCGCCGCGCGATCCGGCGACGACCGAGCGGATCGAGGTGCTGAAGGGCCCGGCGGGCGCCGTGTTCGGCGACATCGACCCGGCGGGCCGCGTCAATATCGTGTCGAAGACGCCGCGCTTCACCTCGGCGGTCAACGCGACGCTGCTCTACGGATCGTTCAACACGCGGCGTGGCGAGCTGGACGTGACCGGGCCGCTGTCCTCGACGCTGGCAGGGCGGATCGTCGTCGCAGCGGAGGATTCGGACGGCTATCGCGACTTTACCAACCCGTCGCGCCGTGTCGTCTCCCCCTCGCTGACCTGGGCCCCGGCGGACGGCACCAAGCTGACCGCGCTTGCCGAATATACGACGTTCGACTCCGCTTTCGACCGGGGCGTGCCCGCGGTCCGGGGTGACGCTCTGGCCGTGCCCTATAACCGCTTCTACGGCGAGCCGAACGACGGCGTGACGCGGGCGCGCAACACCCGGCTGCAACTGACCGGCGAGCAGGCGCTGGGCGGCGAGTGGTCGCTGAACGGCGGCGTGGTGTGGCGCTATGCGACGCTGCGCGGCTTTTCGAGCGACCAGTCGCGCCTGGTCGACAACCGCACCCTCTGGCGGCAGCGGCGCGAGCGCGGTTACGAGTCCGAGGATCTGGCGGCCCGGATCGAGCTGGCCGGGCGCTTCGACGCGGCCGGCGTCCATCATCCCAGCATCGGGGTGAAGGGCTATACGCTACGCTATCTCGAGTTGCTGCGCCGTCGCAACCCCAGCGCCGCCAACCCCTATGCGATCGACGTGTTCGATCCGGTCTATGACGGGCCACAGCCGACGCTGTTGCCGTTCCTGAACCAGACCGAGACCCGCGCGTCGGGCACCGTCTACGCACAGGATATGTGGGACATCACCGACCGGCTGACCGTGACCGGCGGCGTGCGCTACGACCTGTATCGCCAGCAGCTACGGCGCAACCTGACCGGGCTGGTCACGCGGGCCACGGGCGATCCGGTCAAGTTCCGGGTCGGCGCGCGCTACCGCGTGACCGACACGGTGGCGGTCCATGCGAATTGGGGCGAGTCCTTCCTGCTCAACTCGGGCAGCGGACGACCGACCGCCAGCAATCCCGAAGGCGCGGCATTCGGACCGGAAGAAGCGCGCGGCTATGAACTGGGTGTCGCCGGGCGCTGGCCGGGGATCAATGTCGCCGCGACCTATTTCGATATCGAGAAGCAGGGGATCCTGACCACCGATCCGGTCAATGCCAGCTACAACGCGCCGGTCGGTTCGCTGAAGAGCCGGGGTGTCGAGCTGGACGCCTCGATGGACATCGCCAAGCGGTGGCAGGTCGTCGCCAACTATGCCTATATCGATGCGCGCGCGGACGACCGGACCTTTGCCACGCCCGACGTGCTCAACGTCGCCAAGCATTCGGGCACGCTGCTGGCGGTGGGGCGCTATCCGACCGGATGGGGAACCGAATGGTCGGTTTCGGCCGGGGCCACCTATGTCGGCGACCGTGCGGGCGCGATCGACACCAGCGGCCTCAGGCTGCCCGCCTATACGAAGGCCAAGATCGCCGGGGAGATCGGCGTGACGCCCGCACTGACCGTCCGGGCCGAGGCGGACAATCTGTTCGACGTCGATTACGCGATGAGTTCGTACAGCACCGTTTGGGTCTATCCCGGCGCGCCGCGCACGGTGCGGGTATCGGCGCGCGTCGCCTTTTGAAACAAGCCCTTGCGCTTCGCCAGCGCAGTATGTCAGACCTAATGCAAAGGTTTGCAGGAGAGTTTGATGCGCTGGCGGAACGCGATTCTGGCGGGGGCGGCGGTCGTCGCGCTGGCCACCCCGGCCCTAGCAAAGGTGACGGCGCCCGCGGGAGCGAAGGTCTTTCGCCTGGATGGCGGCGGCGTCACCTATGCCATGGGGGTGGATGAGAAGGGCTATCTCCAGCCGCTCTACTGGGGGGCGGCGCTGGCGGACGGCGATCCGCTGATCTCCGGCGATCCGGTCAAGACGGGCGATCCCGTCGTGCTGAAGGCACCGGGCGAGTTGTCCGGCTTCGACCCCGCCGGGTCGGTCACGCTTCAGGAATATCCGGGACAGGGTGAGGGGCTGGTCAGCGAGCCTGGCGTCAAGGCGCTATTCGCCGACGGCAATCGCGACCTCGTGCTGAAATATCGCAGCCACCGCACCAGTGGCGAGACGCTGACCGTCGAGCTTGCCGATATCCGCCGTCCGCTGTTCGTCACGCTGACCTACACGATCGATCCCGCCACCGGGATCGTCGCCCGCTCGGCCAGGGTACGCAATGGCGACGCAAGGCCGGTGCGCGTCGACCAGCTGGCGGCGGCGGTCCTCTCGCTGCCGGTCGGCGATGACTATCGGCTCCATTATCTGACCGGCCGCCATGCCGCCGAATGGACGCAGAAGACGGTGCCGGTCGAGGCGGCCGAAACCGTGCTGGAAAGCCGTCGCGGATCGACCGGGCATGGCAACAATCCGTGGTTCGCGATCGGCCGCGAAGGGCTGACCAGCGAGGAGCATGGCCCCGTCTGGTATGGGGCGCTCGCCTGGTCGGGATCGTTCCGGATCACCGTGGCGTCGGACAATCTGGGTCGGGTGCGGATCGCGGGCGGATACAATCCGTATGATTTTTCCTGGACGCTGAAGCCCGGCGAGACGCTCGACACGCCGATCTTCTATGCGGGCTATTCGAATGGCGGCCTGGGCGGGGCATCGCGGACCTTCCATGATTTCGAGGTCGCCAACATCCTGCCGCGCGGCACCAAGGCGCGGTTGCGGCCGGTACTCTACAATAGCTGGGAGGCAACCGCCTTCGACGTGACCGAGGCGGGGCAGATGGCGCTGGCCGAAAAGGCGGCGAAGATCGGCGTCGAGCGGTTCGTGGTCGATGACGGCTGGTTCGGCGCGCGCAACAGCGACAAGGCGGGGCTGGGCGACTGGACCGTCAACCCGACCAAGTTTCCGAACGGCATGAAACCCTTGATCGACCGGGTGAAGGGGCTGGGCATGGACTTCGGCCTGTGGGTCGAGCCCGAGATGGTCAATGTCGACAGCGACCTGTACCGCGCGCATCCCGACTGGGTGCTGAACTTCCCCGACCGGCCGCGAACCGAGGGGCGCAACCAGGTCGTCCTCAACCTGGCGCGCGCCGATGTGCGCGACCACCTGCTGACCGTACTCGACAAGCTGGTCAGCGAGAACGACATCGCCTTCCTGAAGTGGGACTATAACCGCAACTGGACCGAGGCGGGCTGGCCGGAGCAGCCGGTCGCCGACCAGCAGCGTGTCTATGTCGAATATGTCCGCAACCTCTATTATATCCTGTCCGAACTGCGGCGGCGGCACCCCAGGCTGGAGATCGAAGCCTGTTCGGGTGGTGGCGGTCGCGTTGACCTGGGAATCATCGGGCTGACCGACGAGGTCTGGCCATCGGACAATACCGACCCGGCGGACCGGCTGACCATCCAGGACGGCTTTACCCGCGCCTATCCGGTGGCGGTCATGATCGCCTGGGTTACGGACAGCCCCAACTGGGCGAACACCCGCGTCACCAGCCTGGACTATCGCTTCCTGTCGTCGATGCAGGGTGGGCTGGGCATCGGGGCGAACCTCGACAAATGGGCTGACGCCGACTTCGCGACCGCTCGCAAATGGGTGGCGGCGTACAAGACCATCCGCCAGACGGTGCAGCGCGGTGCGCTCTATCGGCTGGAATCGCCGACCGGTGACAATGCGACCGCGGCCACCATGTATGTCGGGCAGGACAAGCGCCAGGCGGTGCTGTTCCAGATGCTGCATTCTTCGATGTGGCGCGACAATCCGGCCGCCATCCATGCGCAGGGGCTGGACCCGGCGCGGACCTATGCGGTGCGGATGCTCGACGGTTCGGCCAGGCCTGCCGGTGTGCCGGAGCGGGCGTCGGGCGCTTACTGGATGAACCGCGGCCTGCGTGCGCCGCTGAAGGGCGATTTCGTCGGGACGGCCTTCGTGTTCGAGGCGGTGAGCTGATTGAAGGGCATGAAGCCGGGCGTGGTGGCCTGTCCGCTTCTGGCGGGGGCCGTCACGCCGGAGGAAGCGCCGCTGCCAACCAGCCGTGCGCGACCATTCGGGCTGCGGAGGTGGTGGAGCGAGCGTCGGGTGCAAATCGCCCGTCCACGCTGCTGTCGTGAGCAGCCGCCGTGCTCGGCGGACGGCATGACGCAAAAAGGGCGAGAACCCTGCGGTTCTCGCCCTTTAGTCCTGATCGGATCAGAACCGCATTACTGCGCCAGCGGCTGAGCCTTCATCTTGCGGGCGCGCAACATGGCCAGGCCCAGGATCGCGAGGCCGAACAGCGCGATCGTGCCCGGCTCCGGCACCGAGGTCGGGCGCGAGAAGGCGATGTTGTCGACTTCGAACGCGTCGGTCGGCGACGAGAAGCGAAGGCCGCCGATCTGGCGTCCGGTGTTCGCATCCACCGTATAGGTGACGTAGCGGTTGTCGCCCGCCGAGCCGTTCGGGATGGTCGAGCCGGTGATCGTCGCCAGCACATTGCCCAGCGTGTCGAGCACGTCGAGCGAGTTGAACGTGTCGATCGAACCCCAGAGCAGGCTGACCCCGCCCCAACCGATCGAGCCGGTTCCCTTCAGCAGAGCCGGCGAACCCATGGTCTTGCCGACGGCGAGATAGTTGCCGCTGCCACCGGCGGGCATCAGCGCACCCTGGTAGGAGCCGGTCGAGGTCGAGTCGTTCAGGATCGAGCCGCCGTTCAGCGAAAAGCCCGCAGGGATCCCGTTCGTGAAGTCGATCAGCGTGGTGTCCGACGCATAGGTCGGGGGCGTGAGATATGAGGTCGACGTGACGCCCGCAAAAGCCGGCGTGGCGGCCAGCGTTGCGATGGCAGCCATCGCGCCGAAAATCATCTTCTTCATATCACCCTCTGCGAAATGCCCTGTGCTGCATTCGATCTAGCGCCTGGCGGATGTTTCGCCAAAAGCTTTCAAGGCAGAAGTGCTGTGCCACGCGTTTCGATGTGAGACATTTGCCGGGGAACCCGCGACCGGAATCGACCGGATCATCGCGCCAGCGCGCGTTCGGTATCCTCGCGGGCCTGTTCGACCAGCACGATGGTGGCCGCACGCGCCGCCGCGGCGTCGGCATCGGCGATGGCGGCGAACAGGTGGCGGTGCTCGGGCATGGAGTCGCGTGGCAGCTTGGCGCTGCGATGCTTGTACAGCGTCGTCCAGCGGACCGCCGCGCCGATGCTGCCCGACAGACTGATCAGCAACTCGTTGGCCGTCGCCTCCAGGATGATGTTGTGGAACAACTGGTCGGCGGCGCGGCCCTGTTCGGTATGGAGGCCATGTTCGCCCATCGCCTCCAGGGCCGCACCCATGCGGGACAGCTGGCGCGTGTCGCGCTTGACGGCGGCGAGTTCGGCGGCGGCCGGCTCGACGATCAGGCGGAGCTGGAACAGGCTCTGGACGAAGCCCGCAGGCGGTTCGCCCTCGAACATCCAGGCGAGGAGTTCAGGGTCGAGCAGGTTCCATTCCAGCCGCTCGCGCACCCGCGTGCCCGCCTTGGGCTTGCTGACCACCAGCCCCTTGGCCGACAACATACGCAGCGCCTCGCGCACCACCGATCGGGAAAGGCCGCGCTGTTCGGCGATCTCGACCTCGCCCGGCAGGGTCGATCCGGTGGGAATACGGCCGGTCACGATGGCGACACCGATGTCCCGCGCCAGGGCGCTATGGGCGGGTCCGCGTCGCTGCAAGGTGGTCACTCGGTGGGTTCCTCCCCGGTCGCCGGGGCTGCTGCCCCATGGTGTTTGTCTGACCTATCTATGGAGGCACGCGCCGAAAGGAAAGCGGAGGGATACGATCACGACCGGCTTGTGCTCGCGATGTTACTATGTATCATGCGTAATCCGCCAGTTGCCCTGGACCCCGTGTCGCGGCACGATGGCCGCATCAACCGATCCAAGAGGGGGATCCGTTTTCATGAACGTTCGTAACCTGATGCTTGCCGCGAGCGCGCTCGCGGTCCTGCCCCCCATAGCCGGCGCGGCCACCGCGCAGCAAGCGCCCGGCACCACCGCGCCGGTCCGCGTCGTCACCGATTCCACGGTCAGCGACATTCCCGCCAAGTTCACCCCCCCGACGAACATCGCCGAGCGCGATTACGTCAAGCGCGAGGTGATGATCCCGATGCGCGACGGGGTGAAGCTGTACACGGTGATCGTAGCACCCAAGGGCGCGGTGAACGCCCCGATCGTGCTGACCCGCACCCCCTATAATGCGGCGGGCCGGGCCAAGCGGTCGGACAGCACGAAGATGATCGAGGCGTTGCCGCTGGCCGACGAGGAGTTCGTGAAGGCGGGCTATATCCGCGTCTATCAGGACATTCGCGGCAAATACGGCTCGGAAGGCGACTATGTCGTGACGCGTCCGGTCATCGGCCCGTTGAACGCGACCAAGGTCGACCATGTCACCGACGCCTATGACACGATCGACTGGCTGGTGAACAAGGCGAACGTGCCGGAGTCGAACGGCCGCGTCGGCATGATCGGTTCGTCCTATGAGGGCTTCACCGTCGTCATGGCGCTGCTGAACCCGCATCCCGCGCTGAAAGTCGCCGCGCCCGAAAGCCCGATGATCGACGGCTGGATGGGCGACGACTGGTTCCATTATGGCGCGTTCCGTCTTGCCAATATCGGCTGGATCGGATCGCAGACCGGCTACAAGGGGCCGGGCACCGCACCGTCGAGCGGCGGCTATGACGATTACGAGAATTTCCGCTACGGCTCGGCGAACGACTGGGCCAAAAAGTCGGGTTACGACCAGCTGCCCATGTGGCAGCGTGTGGTGCAGCATCCGGCTTATGACTTTTACTGGCAGGGCCAGGCGCTCGACAAGCTGCTGGCGGCCAACCCCTCCAACGTGCCGACCATCTGGGAACAGGGGCTGTGGGACCAGGAGGACATGTATGGTGCGATCACGTCCTGGGAAACGTTGAAGGCCAAGGGCAAGCTGGGCAATAATTTCTTGGTGATGGGCCCGTGGCGGCACAGCCAGATCAACCGGACCGGCACCAGCCTGGGCCCGTTCCAGTGGGATGGCGACACCGCCAAGCAGTTCCGCCAGGACATGGTCCTGCCGCTGTTCAACCAGTATCTGAAGGACGGTCCGGCCGCGAACCTGCCCAGCGCCGCGATCTACAACACCGGCGAAAATCACTGGGACAAGCTGACCCAGTGGCCGCTCGCCTGCCAGAGTGGCTGTGCGACGCCGCTGACGCCTTTGTACTTGGCCGAGGACAAGGGGCTCAGCTTCGACAAGCCGGGCGCAGGGCAGGACGCCTATGTCTCCGACCCCGCCAACCCGGTCCCGCACCTGTCGCGGCCGGTCAATTTCGGTGATGGCCGCTGGGGTGACTGGCTGGTCAGCGACCAGCGCCATGTCGATGGCCGCGCCGACGTGGTGACCTATACGACGCCGGTCCTGACCAAGGCGGTGCGCGTGTCGGGTGCGCCGATCGCCGATCTGTTCGCGCGCACGACCGGGACCGATGGCGACTTCGTGGTGAAGATCATCGACGTCCTGCCGCCGGAAAACGCGATCGATCCCAAGATGGGCGGCTATGAGTTGCCGATCAGCCTGGACATCTTTCGCGGCCGTTATCGCAACAGCTTTGCGAACCCCAGCGCGATCCCGGCGGGCAAGGTGCAGGAATACAAGTTCCGCCTGCCGACGGTGAACCATGTGTTCCAGCCGGGGCACCGGATCATGATCCAGGTCCAGTCCAGCCTGTTCCCGCTCTATGATCGCAACCCGCAGACCTTCGTGCCCAACATCTTCACGGCCAAGGCGAGCGATTACAAGAAGGCGACGATCACGCTGGAGCGCGGCGGCACCAATGCCAGCCGCGTCTGGTTGCCGGTGGTGCCGGTCGACCAGTCGGCGGTGATCGCCCGCTGACGAACCGGGGCGGGAGGGGGGATTCCTCCTTCCGCCTCTCGAAACGGGGCCGGGCGCAAAGCGCTTGGAGTGGCGGGTCCGTGGCGTTATCGTGTGACTCGTGACGCTATCGCCTTCCTTGTCCCCATCGTTGCCGCTGACCGGCGATGCGATGGCGGAGGTCGGCGTCGATCCCGCCGATGCGCGTCGCTACCTGGCGCTGGTGACGGCGGCGACCGAACGGCTGATGGCGGCCGACGACCCCGGCGCGATGATCGATTCGTTGTTCGCGCTGATCCGCGACGAACTGCGCCTCGACGTATTCTTCCATTTTCGACGTGATGGCGAGGTGGCCCGGCTGGAGACGTCGGGCGGACTGACCCGTGCCGAACGACAGGCCGCCGCCGCCCTCGACGTCGAGGGCTCGGTCAGCGGGCAGGTGATGCGCGACCGACGGCCGCTGCATTTTTCGCAAATCCAGCAAGGCGACGACGCACAGACCGCGTTCGTGCGGATGCTGGGGGTCGATGTCTATCTGTGCATGCCGCTTCTGCACGGCGAGGAACTGCTCGGCACGCTGGGTTTCGGGCGTCGTAGCGCGGGGCCCTTTGCCGAGGATGAGCGGCGGCTGCTGTCGCTGTTGTGCCATTATACCGCGCTGGCGCAGCACCGGCTGCGCATCGAGGAGGCGTTGCGCCGTGGTATCGACACGCAGGCGCGGTTGCTGGCCGAACTGAACCACCGGGTGCGCAACGCGCTCCAGATCGCGATCGGGCTGGTGTCGCATGAGGGGCGACAGGCCGACATACCCGAGACACGCTTCGCGCTGTTCCGCGCGGCGGAGCGATTGCAGGTTCTGGCGAGCGCACACCGCCCGCTCTACGCCACCGCCGATCCCGGCCTGGTCGACCTGACCGCGCTGTTCGGCGACGTCATCGGCCAGGCGCAGGGGGATGGCCCCGACGCCACCGTCGTCGCCGACGGCCCGGTCGCCGTGCCGATCGAGCGCGCGGTGGCGGCCGCGCTGTTGCTCGACACGCTGATGACGAAGGCGGACACGATTCCTGCAATCGTTTTTACAACCGACCAACAGGACGGGAACGAAATGCTGCGCATCTCGTTCGTGGCGACTGGATGGGGGCGGATCGCCGATCTAGTCGGACATGACCGGCTATTGGCGCGACTTTGCCACCAGCTCCGTGCGACCGTGACGAGCGAGGATGATGGGTGCCTGAATTTGGTCATGCCGCATGACGGCAGAGAATACGGGCATCGCCACCCACAACGGTGAGGCAAGGCGTGACGACGAGGCCGACGAAACGCCGCTGAACCTCATCATCATCGAGGATGAGGCGCTGGTCGCCATGCTGGTCGAGGATGCGCTGACGCTTCATGGTCACCGGGTCATGGGCATTGCCGACACCGTCTCCGCCGCGATCGCGATGGTGGACGAGGAGCGACCGGATCTGGCGCTGTGCGACGTAAAGCTGGCCGATGGCGACAGCGGCCTGACCGCCGCGCAGTTGCTGGCCGATCGCGGTATCCCATGCGTCTTCCTCAGCGGGAATTGCCCCGAACATGGCGGCCATCCGCTCGTCATCGGCTGCATCGCCAAACCGTTTCGTGCCGGAAGCCTAGGCGCGGCCGTCCGTGCCGCGCACCTGACCGCGCTGGGCAGGCGGCCGAGCGATCCGCCGCCCGCGCTCCGATTCTATCACGAGGTTCGATAAACGGCGTCAGACGGCGCGCGATGATCGGCGATCAAAGGGAAAAGGGGGTTGGGGATGACCAGATGGCGACCTTCATGCTCCCGCGTATGGCACCGTATCGCCCTCGATCCGCGTTTCGATCGCCAGTTCCAGCCGGTCGAGGATGCGGGCGAAATGCATCGTGTCGTCGTCGCTCAACAGGCTGAACGCCTGTTCGACCAGTTCGCGGCGTAGCGGCTCGGTCTGGTGAAGCACCTGGCGGCCTTTGTCGGTGATATCCAGCCGCTTGGCTCGCCGGTCGGCCGGATCGGGCACGCGCACGACCAGCGCGTCGCGCTCCATCGTGTCGATCGCCTGGGTCACGGTGCGTGGCGCCAGGTCGAACCATTCGGCCACGTCGGCGGCGCGGACCGGCGCGTTGTTCGCGATGTGGTGAAGCATCTTGGTCCGCGCCAACGAGGCGCCCTCGGCCGCCATGCGCCGGTCCAGCAAGCGGTGCAAGCGCATGTAGATGCGGCCATAGCGAATGGCCATTTGATCGATGTCGAGCATAATATGAGGTAACTCAATAAATGGTCTTGCCTTATTGTGCAAGTGCGAGCAAATGCACCATCCAGTTCTTTTGATTCCATCGACAGGGAGGCCGGTGTGGCCGACGCAAACCAAGTGCATGAGGGGCAGGACGCGAACGCGGGCGACGCGGACATGGGCGAGGACAAGGCCCCCGTATCGCCGTCCAAGAAGCGGCGCATCCGTATCATCCTGCTGGTCGTCGCGGCCGTCGCGGTGATCGGCGGCGTGTTCTGGTACGCGAACTACAAGAGCGTCGGCCAGTATATGCAGACCACCAACGACGCCTTCATCCAGGCGGATGCGGTCACCGTCGCGCCCAAGGTGTCGGGCTATGTCGACAAGGTCTTCGTCGGCGAGAACCAGAACGTCCAGGCGGGCCAGCCGCTGCTCCAGATCGACACCCGCGACTATCGCGCGCAGACCGCGCAGATTCAGGCGCAGATCGGTGTCGCCCGCGCCAATGCCGAGGGCGTTCAGGCGCAGATCAAGGAACAGCAGGCCGCGATCGACAGCGCCGAGGCGGACCTCCGCGCCGCGCAGAGCGATGCCGCCTTCGCGCGGGCAGAAGTGGTGCGCTACACCCCGCTCGCCGCATCGGGCGCCGAAAGCCGCGAGCGGTTGTCGCAGTTGCAGAACCAGGCGCGTCAGGCCGCCGCCAAGGTTTCGAGCGCCACCGCCGCTTTGTCCGCCGCGCGTCGCCGCATCGGCACGCTGGACGCGCAGGTCGATCAGGCCCGCTCGCAGGGGCAGGCCGCAAAGGCGCAGCTTGATGCCGCCGAGTCCAATCTGGGCTCGACCACCATCCGCGCCTCGATCGCGGGCCGGGTCGGTAACAAGACGGTGCGGATCGGCCAGTTCGTCCAGGCGGGCACCCGCACCATGTCGATCGTGCCGGTCAGCCAGCTTTACATCAGCGCGAACTTCAAGGAGACGCAGCTTGGCCTGATGCGTCCCGGCCAGCCGGTAAAGATCGAGGTCGACGCGCTGCCCGGTGTCGAGATCAAGGGCCATGTCGAGAGCGTGGCGCCGGGCACCGGTGCACAATTCTCGCTGCTGCCGCCGCAGAACGCGACCGGCAACTTCACCAAGATCGTGCAGCGCGTGCCCGTCCGCATCGCGGTCGATGCCGATGCGCAGACCCGCGCATTGATGGTGCCGGGCATGTCGGTCGAGGTGACGGTGGACACCCGCTCGGCCAAGGGGGCGCTGAAGCATATCGCAGAGCAGCAGGACCAGCATAACGAGGCGCGGCAGGGGGCGCAGGGCCGGTGAGCGCCGCCGCCGCCCCGGGCCGGGGCACGAAGGCCGGTTCGGCTTCCCGCGCAGGCGGTGGTGCGGCCCCGGCCGCACAGCGGGGCGGCGCACCTCAGAAAGCCGACCTGACCGCGTGGCTCGCCGTCGCGGCGGGCAGCATCGGCGCGCTGATGGCGACGCTCGACATCTCGATCGTCAACTCCGCGCTGCCGACCATCCAGGGCGAAATCGGCGCGAGCGGGACCGAGGGGACGTGGATCGCGACCTCGTATCTGGTCGCCGAGATCATCATCATCCCGCTTTCCGCCTGGCTGGAGCGGTTGCTGGGTCTGCGCACCTTCCTGCTGATCGCGTCGATCCTGTTCACCGGTTTTTCGGTGGTGTGCGGGCTGTCGACGAACCTGACGATGATGATCATCGGGCGCGCGGGGCAGGGCATTACCGGCGGCGCGCTGATCCCCACCGCGCTGACCATCATCGCCACCCGGTTGCCGCGCGAGCAACAGCCGATCGGCACCGCATTCTTCGGCGTCACCGCCATTCTAGGCCCCGTGATGGGACCGCTGATCGGCGGCTGGCTGACCGAGAATGTCAGCTGGCACTATGCCTTCTTCCTGAACATCCCCGTCGGCGCGGTGCTCGTCACGCTCCTGCTGGTCGGCCTGCCGCACCAGAAGCCGCATCTGTCCGAGCTGGCCAAGGCCGACTGGCTCGGCATTGCGGGCCTTGCGCTTGGCCTCGGCGGCCTGACCGTCGTGCTGGAGGAAGGACAGCGCGAGCAGTGGTTCGAGTCGCGGGAGATCATCGAGCTGACCCTGCTGTCGATCTTCGGCTTCGGCCTGTTGTTCGCCGGGCAGTTCGTCGCCTCGCGCCCGGTCATCCGGCTGAAGCTGCTGCTCGATCGCCAGTTCGGCAGCGTGGTCATCATGGGCATCGTGCTGGGCATGGTGCTTTACGGCACCTCCTATGTGATCCCGCAGTTCCTGGCCTCGATCGCCGGCTATAACGCGTTCCAGGCGGGCAAGGTCGTGCTGCTGAGCGGCATCCCCAGCTTGATGCTGATGCCCTTCACCCCGATCCTGATCAAGAAGGTCGACATCCGTATCGCGGTGGGGCTGGGGCTGGGCATCATGGCGCTGAGTGCCGGCATCGACACGGTGCTGACCGCCGATTCCACCGGCAGCTCGTTCACCGACAGCCAGCTTTTGCGCGGCGTCGGCACGATCCTGGGCATGTTGTTCCTGAACCAAGCGGCGATCTCGTCGGTGCCGCCATCGCAGGCAGGCGACGCGGCCGGGCTGTTCAGCGCGGCACGCAACCTGGGCGGCTCGTTCGCGCTCGCCGGGATCGCGACCGTCCAGGACCAGCGCAGCTTCCTGCACGAACGTCGCCTGGAGGAAACGCTGACCGCCAATTCGGGTTCGACCCAGAGCTGGATCGACTCGCTGACCCAGCAATTCGGCAGCAACGACGCGGCGCTGCGCATGATCGGCAACACGATCCGCCAGCAGGCGCTGGTCATGACCTATAACGACCTGTTCTTCATCCTTTGCGTCGGCATCGTAATGGTGATGCCGCTTGTCCTGTTCCTCCGCCCGCTGCCCAAGGGCGGCCCGGTGGCGATGCATTGAGAACCATGATGCGCAAGCAGCTTTCCTTCATTCCGCTCCTCCTGCTGGGGGCCTGCACCGTCGGGCCGAACTATGCCGGACCGCCCAAGGCGATCGGCTCTGCCGCGACCCCGCCCGCCGGGTTCGTGCGGGCGGACAACACACTTTCCACCGCCGCGCCTGCGGTCGCCGACTGGTGGACGACGCTGAACGATCCGATGCTGACCTGGCTGGAGGAGCGGGCGCTGGCGTCCAATCCGAACGTGGCGGTGGCACAGGCGCGGTTGAAGCAGGCCCGCTCCGCGCTGCGGCTGGAGCGTGCCAACCAGGCGCCCAACGCCAATGCCAGCGCGACCTATCTCCACGCCAATCTGCCCGAGTTGAATCTGGGCGGCGGCGGTGAGCAGGGCAGCGGGCAGGGCGGTGCCAATGGCGGCGCGGCCAGCGGGTCGGGTGGCGGCACCAATGTCGACTTCTTCAACCTGGGCTTCGACGCCAGTTGGGAGATCGACCTGTTCGGCGGCCGCCGCCGCACGGTCGAGGCGGCACGGGCCAGCGCGGCGGCGGCGGAGGCCAATGTCGCCGACGCTCAGGTGTCGCTCAGCGCCGATGTCGCCCAAGCCTATATCGGGCTTCGCGATGCGCAGCAGCGGTTGATCCTGGCACGCGATGCCTCGAAGATGCAGCGCGACACGTTGAACCTGACGCTCCAGCGCTTCAACAACGGCACCGCCTCGCAACTGGAGGTGGAGCGGCTGCGCAACCAGGTGGAGAGCACCGATGCGCAGATCCTGCCGCTGTCATCCTCGGTCGAGACCTATCTCAATGCGCTCGCCATCCTGATCGGCGAGGCGCCGGGCACGCTGGACCAGCGACTGACCCAGGCCGCGCCGGTGCCGTTGCCCCCCGCACAGGTGGCTGTCGGCGATCCCACCGCCCTGCTTCAGCGTCGCCCCGACATCCGCGCCGCCGAGCGCAACCTGGCCGCGCAGACCGCGCGGATCGGCGTGGCGGAGGCGGCGAAGTTTCCGCGCCTGAACCTGATGGGGATCATCGGCATCGGCGGCACCTCGCTCGACTCGTTGACCGATCTCGACAATCTGGTGACGCTGGGCGCGCCGATGCTCCAGTGGAACGTGCTGAACTTCGGCCGCGCCAATGCGCGGGTCGGCCAGGCCGAGGGCGCACGTGACGAGGCGGAGGCGCAGTATCGCGGCGCGGTGCTTTCCGCGCTGCGCGACGCCGAGGATTCGCTGTCGCGCTTCCGGGCGCGGCGCAACACGGTGGCGACGCTGGCACGGGCCAAGGCGTCGGCGGACCGCTCGGCGGTGCTGATGCAGCAGCGTTATAGGGCCGGCGCGGCGACGCTGATCGATACGCTCGACGCCGAGCGGCAGCGGGTCGCGGCGGAACAGTCGCTGTCGCAGGCGGTCGCCGGGCTGACGAACGATTACGTGGCGCTGCAAAAGGCGCTTGGCCTGGGTTGGCGTACGCCGCAGTCATAAGGTTGGCATTTCTTCCTCCCCTGTAAGGGGAGGGGGACCAGCGAAGCTGGTGGAGGGGTGTCCCCGCCGATGGTGACACCCCTCCGTCAGTCCTGCGGACTGCCACCTCCCCTTGCAGGGGAGGAATAGTATGCGGTTACACCCCCGCCTTCGCGATCCGCTCGCGCGCTTCGCGTTCGATCGTCTCCAATTCGTCGACCGTCTGGACCAGCGCGGTCATCTGCTGGCGCAGCTCGTCGACCCGCTCGCGGCAGCGTTCGGCCAGCACGCGCATCTGTTCGACATGCTGCGGATCGGCATCGTACAGCCGCAGGAACTCCTCGATCTCGCGCAGCGAGAAGCCCAGCCGTTTGCCCCGCAGGATCAACTGCATCCGGCCCGTCTCGCGCTTGGAGTAAACCCGCGCGGTGCCGACCCGGCGCGGTTCGATCAGGCCGCGATCCTCATAGAAACGCAGCGTGCGTGTCGTCACGCCCAGGCTGTTCGCGACATCCTGTATGCCGCGAAGCTCCTCGTTTTCCCCCACCGTCTATTCCCCTACGGGCCGCACCGCCGCGGCCGCCGCCTTTGCCAATTCTTCTTCGACCAGTTCCTTTTTCGACAATTTGCCGATCAAGGTCTTGGGCAGGCTTTCGCGGATTTCGACCTCGCGGGGAAGTTCGATCTTGCTGACCTTGTCCTGAAGGAACACACGCAGTTCCTCCGGCGTCGCATGATGGTCGGGGGCCAGCTTGACAAAGGCCTTGGGCGACTGGCCGCGATAGGCGTCGGGAATGCCGATCACGACCGCCTCGGCGACCGCCGGATGCTCGTACAGCGCCTCCTCGATCATGCGCGGATAGACATTGTAACCGCCGCACAGGATCACGTCCTTGATCCGGTCGACGATGAACAGATAACCGTCCTCGTCCAGATAGCCGACATCGCCGGTGCGCAGGGCCCCGTGGATGAAGACCTGCTCGCTCTCGGTCGGCCTCTTCCAATAGCCGGACATGACCTGCGGGCCGCGTGCGCAGATTTCGCCGACCTCGCCCGGCGGCATCAGCCGGTCGGGATTTTCGCGGTCGCGGATCTCGATGGTCGTGCCGGGGAAGGGGATGCCCGCCGATCCGCCCTTGTTCTCGCCGATCAGCGGGTTGCAGGTGATGATCGGCGACGCCTCGGACAGGCCGTATCCCTCGACCAGCTTGCCGCCGGTCGTGGTCTCGAACGCGATGCGGACCTCGGCGGGCAGCGGCGCGCCGCCCGAGATGCAGGCCTTGATCGCCGACAGGTCGACCTTGCGCGCCTCTGCCACGCCCGCGATCGCATTGTAGATGGTGGGGACGGCAGGGAAATAGGTCGGCTTGCTGCACGCGATGGTCTTGAGCACCTGGTCCAGCTCGAACCGGGGGAGCAGGATCATCTCGGCCCCCACCCGGATCGCGAAGCTGAGCACGGTGGTGAGCGCGAAGACGTGGAAGAGGGGCAGAACGCCCAGGATGCGCTCCGCATCGATCATGTCCTCGCCGCCGGTATGGATGACCATGGCGTCGGCATTGGCGATCAGGTTGCGGTGCGACAGCATCGCCGCCTTGGGGCTTCCGGTGGTGCCGCCGGTATATTGCAGCACCGCCACGTCGTCGGGCTTGGCCGCGACCGGGGTCAGGCCGTGCCCGCGCTTCATCATCTGCTGGAACGTCAGGTGGCGGGGTGCGGCGCCCGGTGCGGCGATCATCGAGTGCTTGAGCAGACGGTAGGCCAGCCGCTTGATGGTCGGCAGCGCGTCGGCGACGGGGCAGGAAATGACATGGCGCAGGCCCAGCTTCTCGGCGACATGGGACACGCGGCCATAGATGTCTGGAATGTCGCAGGTGGCGATGATCTCCGCGCCCGAATCCTCGAGCAGGTGGCACAGCTCGCGCTCGACATAGAGCGGGTTGACGTTGACGACGATGCCCCCGGCCTTGAGCGTCGCGAAATAGAGCACCGGATAATAGATGATGTTGGGCAGGCAGAGCGCGACGCGGCATCCCGGCTTTACCCCCAGCGCCTGCAGGCCCGCCGCCGCCCGGTCGACCATCGCGCCCAGTTCGTCGTAGCGCGTGATTCGGCCCATGAAATCGACCGCGGGGCGATCGCCGTGCCGCCGTACCGTGGTCTCGAACATGTCGGTCAGCAATCGCGGCTCGGAGACCAGCGGGCGTCCCATTGCCTGACCCGGTGCACCGCCTGTCGTGGTTTCCCCGATGGCTCCTGCCGTCATCGCGTCGCTCTCCTATATCTTTTTTCGACCATACCCGGTTGTCGATTGCGGTCGAGTTGCTTATTGTGTTGACGTATAGGGTAGGTAACGCACCTTAACGTTAGGCCGCAAGCCCATAAAGAGAGGATTGGATGACCAACATCGTGATCGCAGGCTATGCCCGCTCTCCCTTCACCCAGGCTGGCAAGGGCGCGCTCGCACGGGTTCGTCCCGACGATCTGACCGCGCAGGTGATTCGCGGCCTGATCGAGCGGACCGGCGTCGATGCCTCGCAGATCGAGGACATCATCCTGGGCTGCGCCTTCCCGGAGGGCGAGCAGGGCATGAACGTGGCGCGGCTGATCGGCCTGCTGGCGGACCTGCCCCTGTCGGTCGGCGGCATGACGGTGAACCGTTTCTGCGGATCGTCGATGTCGGCCATTCATATCGCCATGGGCCAGATCCAGATCGGCGCAGGCGAAGCGTTCATCTGCGCAGGCATCGAGTCGATGAGCCGGGTGCCGATGGGCGGCTATAACCCGCTGCCCAATCCTGAACTCGCCGCCGCCCGGCCGGGCGCGTACATGGGCATGGGCCAGACCGCCGAGAATGTCGCGGAAAAGTACCAGATCACCCGCGCCGAGCAGGAGAAGTTCGCGGTCGCCAGCCAGAAGAAGGCCGCTGAGGCGCGCTCGGCCGGTCGCCTGGCCGATGAGATCGTGCCGATCCATACCAAGGCTGGCGACGTGACCGAGGACGGGCTGATCCGCCCCGACACGACCGAGGAAGTCCTGTCCGGCCTGAAGCCCGCCTTCGACAAGGACGGCACCGTGACGGCGGGCACCGCCTCGCCGCTGACCGATGGCGCCGCCGCCGTGCTGGTGACTTCGGAGGAGTTCGCGCAGAAGCACGGCCTGACCATCCTCGCCCGGATCAAGTCGGTCGCCATCTCGGGTTGCGAGCCGGAAACCATGGGTCTCGGCCCGATCGCGTCGTCCAAGAAGGCGTTGTCGCGGGCGGGCATCGCGTCGAGCGATCTCGACGTGGTCGAGATCAACGAAGCCTTTGCCAGCCAGGCGATCGCCTGCATCCGCGACCTGGGGCTCAAGGAAGACGCGATCAACAAGGACGGCGGCGCAATCGCTATCGGCCATCCGCTGGGTGCGACCGGTGCGCGGATCGTCGGCAAGGCGGCAGCCCTGCTGGCGCGTGACGGCGGCCACTACGCGCTCGCCACCCAGTGCATCGGCGGCGGGCAGGGTATCGCGACGGTATTGGAGCGTGCATGATGGCTGACACGATCAACAAGGTTTGCGTCATCGGCGCAGGCGTGATGGGCGCTGGCATCGCGGCACAGGTCGCCAATGCCGGTGTGCCCGTCCTGCTGCTCGACATCGTGCCCAAGGATGGCGGCGACCGCGATGCGGTGGCTAAGGGTGCCGTGGCGAAGATGCTCAAGACCGAGCCCGCGCCCTTCATGTCGCCCGCCGCCGCCAAGCTGGTGGAAACGGGCAATATCGAGGATCATCTGGCGCGCGTCGCCGAATGCGACTGGATTGTCGAGGCGGTGGTTGAGCGGCTGGATATCAAGCAGTCGCTCTATGCCAAGCTGGAGAAATTGAAGCGTCCCGGCACTGCGGTGTCGTCCAACACCTCGACCATTCCGCTCGGCCATCTGGTCGAGGGGCGGTCGGAGCAGTTCCAACGCGACTTCCTCATCACCCATTTCTTCAATCCGCCGCGCTATATGCGGCTGATCGAGATCGTGACCTCCGACCACACCGATGCCGGTGTCGCCGCCAAGGTCGAGCAGTTCGTCGATCACCGCATGGGCAAGCGGATCGTCCGCGCCAAGGATACGCCGGGCTTCATCGCCAACCGCATCGGCACCTATTGGCTGGCGGTCGCGATCAACGCGGCGATGGACCAGGGGCTGACCGTCGAGGAGGCCGACCAGATTGGCGGGCGTCCGATGGGCGTGCCCAAGACCGGCATTTTCGGGCTGATCGATCTGGTCGGTATCGACCTGATGCCGCTGCTCGCCAAGTCACTGTCCTCGACCCTGCCAGCGGGTGACGCCTATTTCGACACGATCCGCCCCTTGCCGCTGGTCGACAAGATGATTGCGGAGGGGTTCACGGGCCGCAAGGGCAAGGGCGGCTTCTATCGCCTCGACCGCAAGCCCGACGGCACCAAGGCCAAGCAGGCGATCGACCTGACCACCGGCGAGTATCGCGCGGAAAAGAAGCCCGAGCGTCTTCCCGGCCGCGCCGAAAAGGATCTGGCCGCGCTGGTCGCGACGCCGGGCAAGGTCGGCGACTATGCCTGGGCGGTGCTGGGACCGGTGCTGTCCTATGCCGCCGGTCTGGTCGGCGAGGCGGCGGACGACGTGGTCGCGATCGATGACGCGATGAAGCTCGGCTATAACTGGAAGTTCGGCCCCTTCGAGCTGATCGACCGCATGGGTCCGGGCAAGCTGGCCGAGCGGCTGCGCGCCGAGGGCAAGCCGGTGCCCGCGCTACTGGAGACGGCGGGTGACCGTCCCTTCTACCGCGTGGTCGACGGCAAGCGGCAATATCTGACGTTGGGCGGCGACTATGTCGATGTCGTCCGCGCCGAGGGCGTGGTGCTGCTCGAGGACATCAAGCTGCGCTCCGAACCGCTGCTCAAGAACGGTTCGGCGGTGGCCTGGGACGTGGGTGACGGCGTCGTCGCGTTCGAGTTCACCGGCAAGATGAACGCGCTGGACGAACAGGTGCTGTCGCTGCTGCAAAAGACCATCGCGCTGGTGAAGAGCCAGTACAAGGCGCTGGTGGTTTACAACGAGGGCAGCAACTTTTCGGCCGGGGCCAATCTGGGCCTAGCCATGTTCGCGGTGAACATCGCGGCCTGGGGTGAGGTCGACAAGCTGGTCGTCGCGGGGCAGCAGGCGTATAAGGCGCTGAAATACGCGCCCTTCCCGGTGGTCGCGGCCCCGGCCGGCATGGCGCTGGGCGGCGGTTGCGAGATTCTGCTCCACGCCGATGCGATCCAGGCCCATGCGGAAAGCTATATCGGGCTGGTCGAAACCGGCGTCGGTCTGGTCCCCGGTTGGGGCGGCAATGGCGAGCTGATCGACCGTCTCGCCAAGTCGCCGAAGATGCCCAAGGGACCGATGCCCGCCGCCATGAAGGCGTTCGAGACCATCTCGACCGCGCAGGTGTCGCGCTCGGCGGCTTTGGCCAAGGACTTGGGCTACCTCCGCAAGGACGATGGCATCACCATGAACCGCGACCGTCTGCTGGCCGATGCCAAGCAGAAAGCGCTGTCGCTGGTCGAGGGCTATCAGGCCCCCGAAAAGCCGGTCTTCCGCCTGCCGGGTGCGGCCGGACGGGTCGCCTTCAACGGCGCGGTCGCCGACTTCGCCAAGAAGGGCGTCGCCACGCCCTATGACGTGGTGGTCGCGGGCCGTCTGGCGAACATCGTCACCGGCGGCGAGGCCGACATCATCGACGAGGTGAGCGAGGACCAGCTGCTCAAGCTGGAACGCGCCGCCTTCATGGAAAGCGTCAAGGATGCGCGGACCCAGGCGCGGGTCGAGCATATGCTCGAAACCGGCAAGCCGCTGCGCAACTGATCGGGAGAGGATAATCCCATGCAAGTCTATAACGCGCCGCTACGCGACATGCGTTTCGTCCTCCACGAACTGTTCAAGGAGGACGAGTTCGGCCCCGTCGCGGGTCAGGACGAATTCGGTCCCGAGCTGTACGACGCCATCCTCGAAGAGGCGGCGCGCGTTACGCAGGAGGTCCTGCTGCCGCTCAACGCCACCGGTGATATCGAAGGGTGCAAGCTGGAGAACGGCGTCGTCCGCACGCCTTCGGGCTTCAAGGAGGCCTATAGCCAGTTCTGCGAAGGCGGCTGGGCCGCGCTCGCCTCGCCGGTCGAATATGGCGGGCAGGGGCTGCCCGAGGCGGTGAACAAGCTGGTCGAGGAGATGATCTGCGCGACCAACCTGTCGTTCAGCCTCTATCCCGGCCTGACCCACGGCGCGACCACCGCGCTGGTCGGACATGGCTCGGAGGATCTGAAGAGCTTCTACTTGCCCAAAATGATCTCTGGCGAATGGTCGGGCACCATGTGCCTGACCGAGGCGCATTGCGGCACCGATCTGGGCCTGCTGCGTACCCGTGCCGACCCGCAGGACGATGGTTCGTACCTCCTCACCGGCGGCAAGATCTTCATCTCGGCCGGCGACCATGACCTGACCGACAATGTGATCCACCTTGTCCTCGCGCGCACCCCCGATGCGCCCAAGGGCGTGAAGGGGATCAGCCTGTTCCTGGTGCCGAAATATCTGCCCAAGGACGATGGCTCGGTCGGCCCGGCCAATGGCGTCAGCGTCGCCGCGATCGAGCACAAGATGGGCCTGAAGGCGTCGGCCACCTGCCAGCTGGAGTTCAACGACTCCAAGGGCTGGGTCGTGGGCGAGCTGAACAAGGGCCTGGCCGCGATGTTCACCATGATGAACACCGAGCGTGTCTCGGTCGGCATCCAGGGCCTGGGCATCAACGAGGTCGCGTACCAGTCGGCGGTCGCCTATGCCAAGGACCGCCTGCAGGGTCGTGCGCTGGGCGGCGCGGCGCGTCCCGACCTGCCCGCCGATCCGATCATCGTCCACCCGGACGTTCGCCGGATGCTGATGACCATGCGCGCCTATGCCGAAGGGTGCCGCGCGCTGGGCCAGTGGGCCGCACGCGGACTGGATGCCGAGGCGCATGCCGTAGACCCGGCCGACAAGTCGCGCGCGTCCGATTTCGTCGCGCTGCTGACCCCGGTCGTGAAGGCGCTGTTCACCGACCTAGCCTTCGATGCGGCGAACATGGCGGTGCAGGTGCATGGCGGCCACGGCTATATCCGCGATCACGGGATCGAGCAGTTCGTCCGCGACGCCCGCATCGCCCAGATCTACGAGGGCACCAACGGCGTCCAGGCGCTTGATCTGGTCGGCCGCAAGATGCCCGCGCATATGGGCCGTTACATGCGTCCGTTCTTCCATGCGGTGTCGGAGCAGGTCGAGGCGCTGGTAAAGCATGAAGACAAGGCCATCACAGGCTGGGCGGCGGGGATGCAGCAGGCGTTCGGCGCGCTCCAGCTCAGCACTGGCATGATCGCGCAAAAGGGTATGAAGGATCCCGAGGAAGCGGGTGCCGCCGCGACCGACTATCTGCGCCTGCTGGGCCTGGTCGGCATGGGGCATTGCTTCCTGAAGTCGGCGCGGATCGCGACCGAGCGTCTGGCCGAAGGCACCGACGAGGCGGGCTTCTACAAGGCCAAGCTCGCTACCGCAGGGTTCTTCTTCGACCGTATCCTGCCGCAGGCGACGGCGGCGTTCCTGGCGATCAAGTCGGGCAAGCGCTCGACGATGGCGTTGGAACTGGAAGCATTTTGAAATGATCCGATGCCGGTTGCGCTTGATTGCGTGTCACCGGCATCGTACGCAGGACGTGGTGTTGTCCTATGCGTCATATGATGGACGTATAGGGCAATTCGGATTTTAGCGAGCGACCGGAAAAACCGGCGCTCCGGCCCGGACGATCGGGCGTGGAGAGGAGAAGAGGCATGTTGTTGACCCTGATGACGATCGCCCTTGCCGGTGCCGGAGCGAATGCGGACACGGTGATCGGCCGCTGGCAGACCCAGACGCGCGGCGGCGTGGTCGAGATCACGAAGTGCGGCCCTTCGGTATGCGGTCGCATCGTAAGCTCGGAAAAGCTGCGCACGAACCCCGCGCTGACTGACCAGAACAATCGCGATGCCAAGCTGCGCAACCGCCCGCTCAAGAACCTGCTGATCCTCCAGGGCTTCTCGGCCGACGGTGCGGCCTGGAGCGGCGGCACCATCTACAATGCCGAGGACGGCAAGACGTATAGCGCCAAGCTGACGCCCGAGGGGCCGGACACGCTGAAGGTGCGCGGATGCGTCTTCGTACCGCTGTGCAAGACGCAGACCTGGACCCGTATCCGCTGATCCTTTGCCCATCATAAAAATCTCGGGGAGTATGCTCATGACCAAGTCGTTCAAGGCTCCGCTGCTGGCCACCGCCATCCTGTCCTCGTCCTTCGCCTTTGCGGGCGCGGCGCATGGCCAGGCCTTCTATCTTCAGGAACAGTCGACCCGTGGTCAGGGCCGTGCCTTTTCGGGTGAAGGTGCCGATACCGGTGCCTCCTCGCTCTGGTGGAACCCGGCATCGATCGCGGGGATGGAGCGCGGTGAGGCCGTGATCGGCGCCTCGGCGATCATTCCCAAGGGCGATGTCGTCGACAATGGCACGCTGATCCGTCGCCCGGGCCAGCCGACCTTCTCCGCCGTCGGGGGCAACCGCGTGTCGAGCGATCCGATCAATCGCGGCGTCGTGCCGTCGGGCGCGGTCGCCTATCCGCTGAACGACCGGGTCGCGGTCGGCCTGGCCGTGACCTCGCCCTACAGCTTCACCACCGAATATGACGCGAACAGCTGGGCCCGCTACAGCGCGCTCAAGACCGAGCTGCGCACCATCGACATCCAGCCATCGGTCGGCATCGCGGTGCTCGACTGGCTGCGCGTCGGCGGCGCGGTGAACGTCGAATATACCAAGGCCGAGCTGGGCAATGCACTGCCCAACCTGTCCTCGGCGCTGCCCGACGGGTTCCAGCGGTTGAAAGGCGATGGCTGGGACCTGGGATGGACCGCCGGTGTCCAGCTCCACAATGACTGGGCGACGGTCGGCATCAGCTACAAGTCGCGGATCAAGCATCAGCTGAAGGGCAGCCTGGAAGTCGGCGGCCTGCTCGGCCCGCTCGCCGGGCAGAACCGGACGGTCGACGGCGCGACGGCGGAATTCTACACGCCCGCGCAGATCATCGTGGCCGGCCGTTTCCGCGCCACCGACAAGCTGACGCTGAACGCGCAGGCGGTGCGCTTCACCTGGGCCGATTTCGACGCGATCCGCCTCGGCGCGCCGATCAACACCGCGATCCCCGAGAATTACAAGAACAGCTTCTCGCTGGCGGGTGGTTTCGACTATGCGGCCAATGATCGCCTGACCCTCCGTGCGGGTGCGCAGCGCGGTATCACTCCGACCCAGAACGGCAATCGCGACGCCCGCGTGCCCGATGCGAACCGCTGGAATTATTCGATCGGCGGATCGTACAAGCTGACCCCGCGCTTCACGCTGGATGCGGCGGGCAGCTATATCGATTTCGCCAATGCCAGCATCGACCGTCGTACCGCCGCCTATGCGGGTACGGCCGTGCAGACGCCGATCCTGACCAACGGCCAGGTGCAGAACGCCCGTGCGTTCGTGGCGTCGATCGGCGGCCGCTTCAGCTTCTGATTGAGAGAGTTGTCATGAAGATCGTCGTGCCCGTGAAGCGGGTGTTGGACTATAACGTAAAGCCGCGCGTGAAGGCGGACGGGACGGGCGTCGATCTGGCGAACGTGAAGATGTCGATGAACCCGTTCGACGAGATCGCGGTGGAAGAGGCGATCCGGCTGAAGGAAAAGGGCGCGGCCACGGAAGTGGTCGTCGTCTCGATCGGCGAGCCCAAGGCGGCGGACACGCTGCGCACCGCACTCGC